>CAWUNT010000043.1:0-11040 GCA_963923405.1 uncultured bacterium
TGACGGGAGGCGCGATGAAGGTTCGCGACGGCATGTGTCTTGCTTCAGAAATGATGCCGCAAAGAGGTCATTATGAACATCGTTACACTGAAGCCAGTTCGTGCGCGCGCACTCTTGTTTGCCATGTTGTGCCTTACCGGACCCCTGGTGTCATGCGCCAGCGCAACCCAGCCATCGCCCGTGCCGGCCGGGGGCTTCACAAACAACGGCAGCGGCAATGGTATCCAGACCTTGCCGGCGAGCTCCTGGCGCATCCTGACCAACGGCCGGTCCGCGACCCTCGCTGAAGCGCTCTCAGCGTCCGGCTATTCAGCGGCGATCTTCCAGTTCGCAGGGGTTACCTGTGACACTTGTCAACGCGACGCGACCGATTACACGCGCCGTATCCAGGCCAGCCCGCTACGCGGTCGCATCGGCCATATTGTGGTCTTCACCGATTTTCCCGAGGATTTCCAGGAGAGCGACTTTCAATCATTCTTGACCCAATACGCTCCCCAGTCCGTGCGTGCCCATGACGACCGAGCCAAACTCTGGCTGTCGTTGCAAAAGAACCCGTCGGCGCCAGATCGCAATGTCATCGTGGTCCTCGGTCAGGGAAACCGGGGCCTCTTCCTGAATGAACCTGCGAGTCGCGACACCATCTTCAACGCGCTCGAAAGCCTCGGCTCCGCTGGAGGAAGGATCCAATGAAAAATCCGGTGAAATTCCTCGTGGCACTCGTCATCGCCGCGTTTTCCAATATCGCGCTGGCCCAGAACGCGTTTGACGTGATCTCCGCGCACCGTCTCCAGCGGCTCGATACAGGCGCCACGCAAACATCAAGACTCGAGGGACCAACCATCATTCAATTCTGGGCATCCTGGTGTGTCAGTTGCCGGAAGACCATGGAAACGGTTGTCGAGGCAGCAAAAACCGGGAGTTTCAATTTTGTGACGGTCAGCCTTGACGAGGATCCGGCGGCCGCACGCAAGTATCTTGAACGCGCCGGGGAGCTGTCCGGAAAACTTGTCAGCGCGACCCTCGTCGACACCCGTCAGGAACTCGCGACGACGCTCCAAATCGCGGCCGTCCCCACCGTCCTCGCGGTCGGCGCAGACGGCAAGATTTTGAGTCGCATGAGCGGCCATGTCTCCGCGAAGGACCTGGAGCGGATCCGCAGAGAATTGGATTCAAGTCGTCATCCCGGGTAAAATCCCGGAATGACGAAAAACATGACAAGATTGGCCGGATGCCTCGCGTTCCTCGCCATACTTGCATCCTGTGTTCATCCGAAAGTGAAGTTCCAGAAGGGGATGCTGCTTGATCCATTGATGGATCCGGCAAAGGATCCACCAATGGTTGACGCGACGCTGAACGATCCATCGCGTCGACTGGAGCATGGCAATGCCTCACCGGGTTCCTCCAGCGGCGCCACCTGCCCGACATGCGGAGGCTGACCTGATGAATTCCGCGGAGCATTGGTCTCGCTTGATCCCGCCGGCAGTGATCATCGCGATCGTGGCGACATCATCCCCATCTTTGAAGGCGGAAGAACCATCCAGCAAGACGCGCGCGGATGGCGCCGTCGCGCTGTATTCCGACGCGAATACCGCCGCCATGCTTGAGTCCATGACGGTGCAAAGGGAGTCCGGCCGGTTGAAACTGGGCATCTCCCGGCGCCACCCGTTGGCCTCAAGTTCCAGTGATGAAAAAGACAAGGTAGATCCGTTATCGGGCAATGAGACCGGACTGACCCTGTCCGGTGAGTTCCCTCTTGCCCTCGATCAATCCAGCCTGCAGGACTTGTCGATCGCGCCGAGGGCTGGCTATCTCACGAATGAGTCCGGAGCGACGAAATCGAAAAGTTTCTGGACCGGAGCCGCGCTGTCCGCGTGGACAGGCGAGCAAACGATCCGTTGGACACTCGACATCCAGCGTAATTTCGCCGACGCGACCCAGCTCGACGTGACAGACATCGATGGCAAACGCATCCTGACTCCGGAGCGTATCGGCGGGACGAGTATCGGGATCAACTGGATGCACCTGGCGACACCGGAATTCCTCTGGCGTGGAGGCGTTTCAGTCATCTCGCGCGATGATCGTCCCGAAGCCCACACCGCGTCCCTTGAAGGTCGCTATTTTGTGGCACCGGCGAACGCGGCGATTCACGCGGCCATCTCCCGGTTTGAGAACAGCGGGACCGTCAGGCCGGTGACGTTGACGGGCAGCATCGAGGCAACATCGACAAACGTAGAGTGGCATCAGAAGGTCGGAGAGCGGGTGATCGTGGCACCCGGTTATCGATGGTACCGTGAGACCGAGATCCCGCGCGCGAGCAACGGCATCAGGAAAACCCTCGGCACAGACTATGTCTACGCGTCCTTGCGTTACCGGTTCTGGCGGGATTACTGGCTCGAAGACTCGCCTGAGGCGTTTCTCACCGCTGGCTCCTACCAGACCAGTTCCGGCACGCGAATATGGCAATTCGCCGCCGGTGGATCGTTTTACTTCAATCAGGGCAATTGAAACGACTTGGCCCGGCCTACCGGTCGTACGCTGAGGGGAGCGGCTTCCATGTTTGCGAGCCGCGTTCTGGCTCCCCGTAGGATACCAAACCTGCCCGTTCCATCTTCGGGTTGACGACACGGCTGCCATCCTCGTCGTCATAAGTTCCGAACATGAATCGATGAGGCTTGAACAAGTGCCAGGTAAAGATCTGGTCCTCCCCCCACACCTCTCCATAAAGGATGATGTCGAATTCAATCTGGCCAAGACGCCGCCCGGTCTCACTGTGGCAGCGGGAACAAGATACATCGTTGACCGGAATCAATCCCATTTCATACCCGCGCGGCACGACCGAGAATTCCCCTTGCGAAGCTGGCGCGTAAGTCATGAGGCTGCCGTTCTCCTTCCACACAGCCCCCTCAACCGATACAAAGTCGCGGTGAAGCAGTTCAACCGTCAGTTGCTCATCAGAGACAGGCGGCAGCTCGTCCAGAGCGCCCCTGATTTCCGGGAAAATCTTCGCGAACGGCTCCGATTTCATGCGGTGTTCCCGCAGGGTCGATGGATCCTCAAGATGGCGGACAAGCTTCACCAAGCCCGCGTCGACCATCCAGTTGGGCCGCAGCGTGCGGACAGCGACAGCCATCTCTGAAGCCGTGCGGAAAGGCCGGAACATGTTGACCGCCCAACCGTCCAGATAGCGTTTGCGCGTCCGGACCTCGAAGACGTGCAAGTTGCCGCTGGCATCCCGCTCCATCAATACCTCGCCAAAAACCGTCCCCTTGGGGAAGGCCCAGCGCCAACGCCCGCGACTCGACGGGCGCCAGTATTTGACGGGAACAACCTTGCCCCCCGGATCACGCGGCGGCGCCCAGAAATTCAGGACCTTCACATTCTCGACAGGATTGGTTCCAGCGGCCTTACGGAACGGTTCGCGAAACCGGTAATCGGGGCCAAAGTATTTTGTCAGTTTGGAAATCCCCGGGTCGTTGGCGTTATTTTCCCCCGTCACACGACCGACGCAGTTGGCCCGCATACCGGTGACGGTCTCCTCACTGTCCTGATACCCGAACGCCATCGTCTCTTCGTCGTACCACATGGTGTCTGGATGACGCATGGCCGCGTCAAGTGCAGCATCCTTCAGGTGAGGCAACAGCCCCTTGTACGACGCGAGTTCAGAGGGGTTTATGAAATCCATGTAGCCCGCGCGCACGGTCAAAGCCGGATCGTCAATCTTCGGCGAGGGCTCACAGACCGTCCGGTTGATCTCTTTTTGACCGCCAGCAAGACCACGGCGCAATTCGCGGACGATGACCGCGCGCGTGGATTCGCCATCAACCGTGTCCTCCGCGATTGCCAGCCGTTTGGAACCTTTCGGCATCCAGTCACGACCAGGCTCGATCGGCGCGTCAAATGGGGGCGGTGTGTCAGACGGCCAGCTCAGCACGTCCACCATCGCTTGAGCCCAAACCTTGCCGCTCCGGGGAGCCCGCTCGCGGAACAAGTTTGCCCAAACCTCGGCATCATTCGCGGACTTGATGAACCGGACATCGCCGACTCCATGGCACGACTGGCAAAATTCCCGGATCTTGGGAACCACAGCGACACCGCTCGCGGCCGATGCGCTGCCGGCCAAAGTACAGCAGGCTAGCAACAAAAAAACCTGACGTTTCCCAAATTCACGATGTCCCGGAATCATTTCAACCCCTGTTCTTCCGGATGCGAACCGGCTCGGCGCCAGGAACCCGCCATCGCGGATCTACTGGATCGATGAACAACTTGTGCGAATGCCCGTCGACAGACGTGGTCTCGACCCACGTCTTCTTCAAGTCACGGATGGACTGGAAATGCTCTGGCATCAAAGTGAACTGGTGGTTCTTCCCGCCATGACCGTGCCAGAAAACAAAATTAACCGGCAAGTTCGCGTCCACCATCGCCACGGTCACAGTGCCAGTCTCGGGGCCGATACCACCGTCGAAATAGGTCGCGATCGCGTACATGTCGTAAAGGGTTACATACCCGTCATCGTTCACCGCCGCGGCGGGGACGTTTTCCCTCGACTGCCTCGCGGCGAAATCACCGCAGGCGGACAACGAAGGCAACACTGCCACCGTCGTGACACATGACGCCGCGCGCGCAATGAATTCGCGACGCGACAACCGCAATCCGACTTGTTCAATTGATTTTTTTGTTTCCATGTTGCGAAGCCTAGCGTGCTCCGCCCATGGATTCAATCCCGGTGGGGATAACTAAATATTATGAAAGGGAAAAAATTCAGTTCATCCGCACAAAATCAGGCGGCGGGAACTTCATCGACGCGTTTGGAATCATCTCGATGCCACCACGCTCGATGAGGCCATCCTTGCCTTCGTCATGCCAGCGATCGAACAGTTCATCCCATGGAATCCAGCCGTACGATGAGACAAGAAAAGGATCCATGAAGTAGACGCGATTGGCGTCGTAACCGATTGCCACGACGTAATGGCCACTTTCCCACATGTTCTTCCAGTCAATTTTCTCACCTTCAGAACCAGCCCACGCCTGGATGACGATGATCACCGGGTGCTGGGCGTCCAGGATGCCCTCAAGTTTGTCGCGGGTGATCCCGTGGTGAAGCTTGGCATCAAAACCCTCGGCCCGGGCAAAACGCACCATGTTGTTCACGGGCGTTCCATACTCGGGTGAAGTGCCAAGCTTCTTGCCGATGTCCTCCTGGTAATACTCGATTCCGTAATACGACAGGACCGATTGCATCGCCGCCGCTCCGCAATGGACCGGGGTGTGTTGGGTAACCTGGGGGAGTTTGATGAATTTCCGGTTGGGAGCCGCCTGAACCGCGGACGAATAAACAGGCGTGTGAGGCAAAATCAGGGCAGCACCGATCGACAAACATGCCGCAAGAATAAATCCTGTCTGGGCTACCCCGAATCGCATCTGGTCACTCGCTCCAATCAGCCATTGCGCCGGAACTGGATGGACCGGCTCGAAACGACCTTTCCACTAGCATCGAAGCCGAGGAATGTCACGGGCTTTGAAGCCTCGATCATGATCGGACGAGAGCTCTCGTAAACCACGGCACCAGCCGGAACGGGGGCGATCACAGTCTGTTCAGCCGCGGCGCGGAATTCCAGGAACACCTGAGGGTTGCGCAAGCATGCCTCCTTGCGGCCGGAGCACAGACCCACACGTGCGACTGAAGCATCCGTCGCGACATAGAGACGGGCCGCACCGTTATTGGCGGAACCGGGGCCAATCACAAGGGACATGCCCGGGCCGGTAGCGGCATTCGGGGCTGGCTGGACGCCGGGCTGCAAGTTCTGCTGGCGCGGCTTCGCGAACAACGTGTCCGCCATGATTTCCTGCTCGGGCATCACACGGAACGCCGGGGTATGGTGACCACCAGACGAACGGGCCGTTTCCGATTTGACCGCGTCAAGGAACTCGCCGATTGTCGCCTGAGGACGACCGGACTTGAAGCTGCGGAAAACATTCGCGAGCGCGCTGGTGAACTCGCTGCCGCTGGAGCCGGCCAGGGATGTCTCAAATCGCTGCGAAGCGGACATGACGATCAACTGCTGGTATGCCTGCGGGGCCATTTTCGCCACCGGAGACTCGTCAAAGAAACTGTCAGCCGCGATGTCCGCGTAATTCTCGGCCACGCTCTTCATGTATTCATCCGTCACTTCCGTGCCGTCCGCGAGAGCGAACTGGGGCTGTTCAAAATTGCCGATGCTGGACGCGCTCATGCTGTTGATCGCTGCGCTGCCGTTGACCATCTGGCCACTGAAGCATGAATCAAACATTGCGAACATCCGTTTGACCGGGGTCTGGCGGGCCGCGCGGATCGTATCCGTGACTTTCAAGAACGGGAGCATTCCGCCAGTGGTCATGAGGTCACCGCTGTCCGCGCCGTGACCGGTGAAGTACCAGAAAAGGGTTCCCGTCTCGCCAACAGCCACCGCGGCGTCCTGGGTGGCCTTGAGGATTTGATCGCGACTCGCTTCGTTGATCATCACGACCTGGAAGCCATTGCCACCCTGCGGATCTTCCAGGACAGCCTTCATATGGTTAAGGTCATCCTGGATGCCCGGCAATCCATTGGCCGCACCAAACAACAAGGCGATATTCTTGGCGTTGGGGTCGTACGACAAGTCACGGAGATGCGCGGGAACGGATTGTCTTGGGGAACAAGACGTCAAGAAGCCCGCAACAGCGAGAATCAAAGCCGCAAGATTAAAGACCGGTTTCGCCAGTTTCATGGTGCTCTCCGTATGACACGATTTCACAGAATCCCTCGATAATGTGCAAACCCCAAGCCAATGCCTGAAATCGCCTTATATTGCTGTTTTTATTGATACTTTTTAGACGCCAACCTCTGAAATAACCGTCGAAAAACTGGACAGCGCCGGCAAACCGCCCATGCCGTTGACACTCTACCCATGTTGCTGCAACGATCCGGTACAGCAATTTCGAAAATCAAAAGTCATTTCGTTACTTTGGAAGGGATTCCATGGAAAAGACGAGAGGAGCGGCCGGCGCCAGCGTGACACCGATGGTCCAGGTCGCGGGACTCAGGAAAGTCTACGGTGAAAAGACCGCTATTGATGACGTGACGTTTGAGATCGCGCAGGGCGAGATCGTCGGTATCCTTGGATTGAATGGCGCCGGCAAGAGCACCGTTTTGAAAGTCCTCGGCGCCATGTTGCTGCCCACATCCGGCGAAGCCCGGGTCGGGGGATTCTCCATCGAGGACGATCCGGACGAGGTTCGCAAACTGATTGGTTACCTGCCCGACCAGGCTCCCCTGTACGACGAAATGCCGGTGCAGTCCTATCTGGAATTTGTCGCGGGATTGAAAGGTCTCGACAAACAATCCTCCAGGATCGCGGCCGAGTCCGCCATGGCCAGGACCAACCTCGAAAGCGTGGCGTGGAGTCCCCTGGGATCACTTTCGCACGGTTTCCGGCAACGCGCCGGGATCGCGCAGGCCATCGTACACAGCCCTAAACTCGTGATACTCGACGAACCCATCAACGGCCTCGACCCCTTGCAGATCGTTGAGATGCGCGACTTGATCAACTCGTTGCGCCGCGAGCACACCGTTATCCTGTCCAGCCATATCCTGTCGGAGATCACACGCACCTGTGACCGGATCATGATCATCGACCGGGGCCGCGTCACGGCGCAAGGCAGCGAGCATGAATTGCGCGAAAGGATCCATTCGCGGCAGACGGTGATCGTAGAACTGGCTGGCGATGACAGCCATTCGATCGAGAAACTCGTGAATCGCATCGCGGGAATCTCCGGCGTAACAAATGTCAGTGTGAAGGGAAGCTTGATCTCAATGCACACTTCAGACGAGAACCGCCCCGTTGTCGCGCGCGTGGTTGTCGAATCGGGCATCGGCCTTGCCGGCATGACGCGGCAAGATGACGGACTCGAGTCATTGTTCATGAAACTTGTCTCAGGAGCGAACGAACATGCGTAAATCGTGGCTTGTGGCGCGGCGTGAGCTGGCGGCCTTCTTCCATACATGGATGGGATGGATCATTGTTGCCGCGGCGCTGTTCATCGACGGATTGCTGTTCAACGCCTTCGCGATCGGACAGCAAGCGAAATTGTCGGCGGAAGTTCTGGGTGATTTCTTCTATTTTGCCAGTGGGATATCGATTGTCGCGGGGATTCTTCTCGCGATGCGCCTGGTGGCGGAGGAAAAGCAAAACGGCACGATCACGCTGCTCTACACAAGTCCCCTGACCGAGAGGCAACTCGTTTACGGCAAATTCATTTCGGCGCTGCTTTTTTCCCTGGTCCTGCATGTTGTCTCCCTGTACCTGCCGGCACTCATCATGCTGAAAGGCAAGATCTCGGGGGGACATCTCGCGGCGGGCTACCTGAACCTGGTCCTCATCGGTGGTGCCGCGATCAGCATCACACTGTTCGCGTCAGCAATGGCCCCGAACCAGCTGACGGCGGCCGTGGTCGGCACAATGATCACCGTCACGATGCTGGTCCTTTGGATCGTGGCCGATATCGCGAGCCCGCCATTCAAGGAAATCTTCTCGCATCTCGCGTTGCACAACCGTCATTTCAGTTCCTTTGCCAAGGGTATCGTGAAGTTGAGTGACATCGTCTACTACTTGAGTGTCATGGTCTTTTTCCTTGAGTGTTCAGTCCGCGTGGTTGAGTCCAGGAGGTGGCAGGGATGAATCCACAAATCATCACAGCGGTTTTCATTGCCGGAATCATTTCCCTGTTCTCAGCCGAGCGTTATTTCGAGGCGACACCAACGGCAACCGCGCTGCGCGTTTCGGCTGGCATACTGATGGCATCCGCCATGGCGTCCCACTTCTGGCGTTGGCGTTCATTCAAGCTTGCCGGGCGATTAAAACCGGCCGCGTGCGAGGCATGGCTCGCCGGCTGGAAATTCGCGGTCCTCCTCGCGACCTGCGCGTGGTTCGCATGGAACCAGGTCAGCGGCGACGCGGCCGGTCTGACAGCCACGTCAAGAATCCTTCTTGGCCTCTGGACCGTGCCTCTCGTGACAGCGATCATCGCGGGTGCGGGTATTGAGTGGACTGCCAGTCAGGGGCAAAGCCATGTCAACGGCGAGCCGGACCCGTCACGGATCGCGCGCGCCGGACAAGCGTGGATCGCGACCGGGCTGTTGCTGTGCGCACTGGTCGCGGTCAATTATTCCGTAGTCCGCCGGGATATCAGCCGGGACTGGAGTTACCTGAAGACCACCGAGCCCAGCGAGGCAACCGTCAATATCGCCAGGAACAGCAAGCAACCTGTGACGATCGCCATTTTTTATCCGCGCGACAACGAAGTCCTGCCCTGGATTGAGCAGTACGCGACCAGGTTGGCGCAGGCCGCCGCCGACAAGATCACGCTGCGTGTGATCGACAAGGACGCTGACCCGGTCGCCGCGAGTCACTTCAAGACCAGCCGCAACGGAGTTGTCGTCCTCGAATCGGGAACCCGCCAGGAACGGATGGACCTCGGTCCGACCCTCACCGCGGCACGTCCGCTGCTGAAAAAACTCGATAGCGAATTCCAGCGACTTCTGATGATCCTGACCTCGAAACCCAAGAACGCGTATGTCATGCGCGGACACGGGGAACTCTCGCCGAATTCCGGGGAGAAATCCTCCCCCCTGGAATCATCCAAACTCCTCGAGGGATTCCTCCGCGACCAGAACTGGAACATCAAGACATTCGGTGTTGCCGAGGGCAGCGCGAATCATGTGCCAGACGACGCGACAGCCGTAATCATCCTCGGACCGCGCAATACCGTCATCAAGGAGGAAGTGTCGGCGCTCCGTGAGTTCACCGGGCGCGGCGGATCCTTGCTCGTTGCCCTCGACCCGGGCAAGCAGCAGGAACACCTTGCGGCGTGGCTCGAGAGCATGGGCGTCAAATACGAGGCAAATCCGGTTGCCAACGAAAGGAACCACGTTTCGGCGACGCGCTCTCCGGTTGACGTCTGGTTCCTGTTCACGACATCCTTCGCGAATCACGAATCGATCAAGACGCTGTCCCGCAATGACGACAAAGTGGCTGTCCTGGCCTTTGAAACTGGATCATTCACCACGGGTATCGACGCGGCCGGTTCCAGCAATTGGCACGCGTTCGAGACCGTAAGATCTCTCGCTGACTCCTTTGTCGACTTGAACCGGAATTACAAGTTTGACGAAAAAACCGAGAAACGCGGCACGACCGCCCTCGGCCTGGCCATGACCATGACTTCAGGGGGACCTGAATCACGCCTCGTTGTGTTTGGTGACTCGGCTGCTTTCTCGGACGCATTGATCCGCAATCCGGGCAACCTGACCTACGTCGCTGACTCAATGAACTGGCTTGCCGGAGAACAAGTATTGTCGGGCAAGCAAGGCGAAGACGAAGACGTCAGGATCCGTCAGACCGGCAAGCAGGATCTTGTCTGGTTTTACGGTTCCATCCTGGTCGTGCCTTTGACAGTTTTATTCGCGGGCGGACTGACCATCCGCGCCGGCAAGCGGAGAAACAGGAAATGATGACAAGAACAAAATCGGACATCAGGCTCTACAGCATTTTCCTGGCAGCCAGCCTGGCCCTTGCATGGTGGGCGAGCATACCGAGGACGGCCGCGGACGCGGGGGAAGTCCGGGTTGCATCCATCAGCCCCGCCAAAATTGTCGAAATCATCTGGCAAGGAGGCAACAGCGCGATGATCGCGCACCGCCGCGCGTCAGACGGACGATTCTGGATCAAGTCGGAGAAAGATGAATTCCTGGCTGGCCAGAGGTTTGATGACGCCCTCAAGTCTTTTGATCCCCTTTACGCCAAGCGTGTCGTCGCCAGCGCTGACTCGTTGAACGACGATCAGTGGAAAGCCTATGGCCTGAAACCGGCGCTCGGGAAGTTGACGATCACGTTTGGTGACAAGACAACCTGGACTCTCGAGACCGGAAGTCCCGGATTCGGCACGACGGACCGTTACGCGATCAGCCCGGACGGGAAAAACGTCATCCTGATGGACGGCTGTCTCTTATACACATCTGACGCTGCCGAC
>CAWUNT010000044.1:0-10968 GCA_963923405.1 uncultured bacterium
CGTAGCGTCTCGTGGGCTCGGAGATGTGTATAAGAGACAGCCTTGACGCGGCTGCGCAACTCAACCGAAGACGCGGCGATCAGTGTGGCGAGTGTTTTCAATCGTCAGACCTGAACTTTCTGGACCAGCTCCCTGAGGCTTTCAGCGAGATGTGCCAACTGTTTCGCGGCCGTCAAACACTGTGACGCTCCCGTGCTGGTTTGCGCGGAGGCTTCCGAAACCGCCTTGATGTTTCTTGAAATGCTGCTCACTCCTTTCGCGGAGTCCTGCACAACGCGGCTCATTTCGTTAGTGGTCGCTTGCTGCTCCTCCACCGAGGCGGCAATCGCTCCAGCGATGTTGTTCAGCTTCTCGATGCTCCCGGCGATCTGCCCGATGGCCTCGACGGCCGCGGCTGTGTCGCGCTGGATGGCGTTGATCTTGCCCGTGATCTCCTCAGTAGCCCGGGCTGTCTGCTTCGCGAGTTCCTTTACCTCATTCGCGACGACAGCAAATCCGCGGCCGGCTTCTCCTGCGCGCGCGGCTTCGATGGTCGCGTTCAGGGCGAGGAGGTTGGTTTGCTGTGCGATTGAGCTGATGACCTTGATGACGTTGCCGATCTCCTGGCTGCTTTGTCCAAGCTGCTGGATCGTGTCATTGGTCATGTGCGCTTGTTTCAGTGTGGAATTTGACATCGCGGAAGCCTCGCTCGCGTTGCGCGCGATCTCCTTGATGGCAGCATTCATCTCCTCACTGTTCGTTGCGACCGCGTCAACGCCCCGGGAAATCTCTTCCGATGCTCCCGCGGCAGAAACAGCCTCGCGGTTTGTTTCCTCGGCGCTCGTAGTCAGTTCGCTCGCGGTCGCGTTCAATTCCGCTGCGGCAGCGGCCAGTTGGGACGAGGCCTCGTTGAGGTTGGTCACCAGCGTCACGCGGTCGGTGATCAGGTCCCAGGTGACCATCGGTCCGATATATTTCTGATCCTTGTCAAAGACCGGGCTGGCCAGGAGGTTCAGAGTTTCGTTGCCGAGTTTGATGTTTGCCCTGTGTGGCAGGTTTTTCGGGTCGGCAACGATCTTCCGGATCCGGCTTGGGTCCCTGTGGAAAATGTCGATCTTTTCTCCAACAAGCTTGTCCACAGGGCGCGGGAGCAGATGCTCAATTTTCCGGAGCGTACGATTGCTCGCCTGGTTCATGTATACGAGATTGAAGTCTACATCCGCGAGTAGCGTGTTGATCGGGGAAAGCTCGGTCATGGCCGCGAACTTCACCATCGCTTCCTCGGTCTGGAGTTTCTTGGTGACGATATCCCAGGTGATCATCGTGCCGGTGTGATTTCCCGCCCCGTCGACCGTGGCCGATGCGAGCAAGTCCAGTTTTTCCGGACCAACATGGATGATTGCGCGGTGCGGTAGGTTGCGCCGGTCCGCGAGCATCCTGGCCTGGTGCTCCGGGTTCTTGTGGAAAATATCAATCTTGCTGCCCACGATCTTGTCGATCGTGACGGGCAGGTACTTTTCCAGTCGCTTCAGGGTTTCCTTGCTGGCCGGGTTCAAATACGAGACAGTGCGGTCAAGATCGCATCCCATGATGTTGACTGGCGCATTCTCGAGCATGGATAACATTTCAGAAAGTTTTGTCTGCGCGTTGTCTGTCTGCGTTGTTACATCAATCGTTATTACGGTGCTGATGTGTTTCCCATCGGCATTGATTATGGGATTTGCGTGAAGCGTGATTTTCTCGCCTTTCACGTCGATGCGAGTCTTGTAAGGCATTTGCTTTGCGTTCGTGAGGCCTTTGCGGTCGGCCGGGGTAAGTGTCTCGAAGGATTCGAGACTCGATCCGACCAGTTCATCTGCGCGAACGCCAAGGCGTTCTTCCATTTTGCGGAATGTTGTCAGCGCATGAGGGTTGGCGTAGGTCACGGTGAGGTCGCGGTCGCACAACAACAGGTTTACGGGAGCAAAATGAGCGAGAGGCATTTGCTCTGCCACAACTGTCAGGCCTTCACTGGTGCCTTCGCCGATGGTCGCGACTGGTTTGATCCTGACGTTCTCTGACATGGTCGTCTCCTTGCCGGTTGATTCCGGTGGTGTCTGATGGCGGGAACTACCCGCCGATTTTCTCGTGGTCGTTGATCCTGTTGAATATCTTGTCGACATCGATGATCGAGAGAATCCGGTTTTGCAGCTTGTACACGCCCTCGAGCAGTTCTTTTATGCCATCGGCGGTGGTTGCCGGAGGTGCCTCGAGATCACGCGTTTCCATCTCGATGACATCCCCGATTTCATCCGCCTGCAGGGAAATCAACGTCGAGCCACTTTCACAAATCACGTTCATCAAACGCTCGGGCGGCGGACTGCCGATGCCGAAGAGCCGGTGAACTCCTATGGCGGTCACGACCTGGCCCCTCAAGTTGATCAGTCCGTGCACGAAACGACTTGCCAGTGGAATTGCCGTGATTGGTAGCGGGCGCACGACTTCTCGCACTCTCATCACCGGGACTCCATACAGGTGTCCGCTGACGACAAAGGTCGAGTACTGAGTCCTGACCGCCGCGTTTGTCGCGCGGGCGGCCGACGGAGATGCGTGGTTCGGTTGTCCGGTATTCATGCGCCACCTTCTCGGCACGCGAGGGGATTTCATGAGTTCACCACTTAATGCTATCGGCCGGGGAGTCGCTTTTCAAATTTGGGCAGTTCGCTTGATCGACTGTTTTTGGATCACAGCAACCGGCCTTTGGGAAAAACACAAAAACGGTGGTTTCTCTGCTGTGCTGACCTTTGCGCAAGGTAGAGGCCGCTAAACAATGCGCAGCATGGTCCGATCGTCCATGTGGTTAAAAGAAACCAAGCCCGTTTCCCGGAGATGTGGATCATGTCTATCGAACAGAGCCGTTCTTGCAAGGTCGCAGTCTGGTCGAGTGATTCGTCAATGCTTGCCCTGTCGAACGATCTGGCCCGTGGTGCGAAATGCGGCATTGTGCCGGTTGACGCTCTTCCGGAACTCGCATTGTTTTTTCGTGATGCTACCGGCGATGTGGCAGGCGTGATCCTTGACCTTCGAAGCCCGGGTCCTCTTCAAAAAAATCCCGCGGTTTTGGTTCGCGATACCCTCGAGTTGAAGTCCCAGAACAAGTCGGTCCCGTTCCTTGTTGTCATCTCCGATCCTGCGTCCGCGCTCCATTTCGGCGATCCGACAGCGCTCCCGGGCGGGTTTGACATAGTAACCATGTCGCCCGTGATGGAGCTTGCAGCTGTGGTAGCTGCCGGTTTCAAGGCTTTTGCTGAGCGCGCAGCGCAAATCGAGGAAAAGCTTGTTCTGGAGCAGGCTTTCATCGAGGAATCGACCTCGTTGCTCGAAGAGACGGAACCGCTCGTTCTGAGGCTGGAGGAAAATCCAGGGGATACGGAAGCGCTGAACACGGTTTTCCGGAATATTCATACGATCAAGGGATCCAGTGGCTTCTTTGACCAGAATCCTATCCCGGAGTTCCTTCATCATTTCGAGGACGTCCTCGCAAAGATGAAATCCGGGAAAATGCCTGTGACGCAGGGCAGTACCACCGTCATGTTGAAAGGGATCGATATAACGCGGCAGATGTTGGGTGCCCTGCGTGATCACGTGATGTGGCCTGGTTCCGTAGCGGACGAAGTGAAAATATTTGACATGGCGGCCGAGACTGCGCCAGTTGCGGCAGTGTCCATGGCAAAGACTGCTCCTGTGCTCGCTGAGACCTCGTCGGATTCTGACGAACCCCGTGGGGAGATGAGGGCAGACGGCAAGGGTGAGTCGAAAGCCCGTGAGGCGATACAAGTTCCCGTGCAAATGCTTGATGAGTTCATGGAACTCAGTGGTGAGATCACGGTCATCCGTAACATGGTCAACAAGCTTGTGCGTGCCATTGAAAAAGAGGCACCGGGAAACCGTAACGTTTCGTTGCTTGGTGAGTTGCTTGATGAAATGCACAAGATCAACAGTAGCGTCCAGGGCCGTCTCACCGAGTTGCGCAAGGTCCCCGCGGGGCGGATTCTGAAGACCCTGCCAAGGGCGGTCCGTGACCTGAGCAAGTCGCTTGGTAAACAAATCGAACTTCAAATTGAGGGCGAAGGCCTCAGGCTCGATACTGCCGTCGCTCAGATTCTGGGCGAGAGCCTTGTTCACCTGGTCCGCAACGCCGTCGATCATGGAATCGAGACTCCCGACGTTCGCGCCGCCCGGGGTAAGGCGAGTGGTGGGACGCTCGAAGTTTCGCTGCACGAAGAGGGCGAAGAGATCATCGCGACCGTCAAGGATGACGGTGGTGGTATTGATGCCGCGAAGATCCGGAAAAAGTTGGTCTCGAGTGGCCGGTTCACCGAGGCGGAGGTCGGGTCTTGGGCGGAGAACCGGCTTTTTGCTCAGATTTTTGAGTCGGGTTTCAGCACGGCGACCCAAGTCACGGGGATTTCCGGGCGCGGCGTTGGCATGGATATGGTGAAGACTTCGGTCGAGAAGTTAAGAGGCCGGATCGATATTGAAAGCAAACTCAATGCCGGGACCACCTTCACTTTGCGATTGCCGATTCCAAAGTCGGTCCTGATTGTCAGCTCCCTGCTGGTTCAGGCAGGAGGCAAGGCTTTTGCGGTGCCTCAAGACAAGATTGTCCGCTTGTTGCGCGCCGCCGATGCCCGATCGCAAGGGATGATTCGCTCCGTCCAGGGCGGCCTGGTTCTTGATTTCCACGGCGAGCTGATTCCGGTATTGGACTTGGGCGTTGTGCTCGGCTTGCGCGATGCGATGCCTGACGCGAACTCCTCACTGGCCGACATGTCCAGCTTTGTCGTTATTCAGGCTGACGGCGGGATCTACGCCTGCCATGTTGACGCGATCCTCGATTCCGAGGAAATCGTCATGAAAAAGGTGGGAACGCAGCTTGAAGGCAGAAAAGCATTCTCCGGGGCAACATTCATGGGTGACGGAACGGTTGGCCTCATCTTGAATGTTGATGGAATTGCCGAGCTCGGAAACGTGAATTTGAGTTACGCTGAAATTCGCAAGCCCGCGCGCGCTATACAGGTCATTCGCAAAAACGATATCCTGCTCGTGGACGTTGACGTCCCGGGTGATTTTGGCGTCCCGATGGATTCCGTGTATCGCCTTGAGGACTTTGAGCCTGTGCACGTCAAGGAGTCTATTGATCGCAGCGTCGTCGTCTACCGCGATCAGGCAATGCCCATCGTTGACTTGTCCTTGATCATCAAGGCAGATGCCGGGGGGGGATTCAAGCCCGCCCCTGTGTCGATGCGTGATCGCGAACGGGCCTTCGTTCTTGTGTTCCGTACCCGACTGGGGCAGTTCTTTGGTTGTGTGGTTGACCGGATAAAGGACTTCATCTCGCTGGAAGAAGATCTACGTCCGACCAACCGCAGTTATGAGTGCATAAAGGGTAGTGTCATCGTGGAAAGCCGGATCATTTCGGTTTTGGATCCGGAAGTGATTGTTGACGTCGCGAGCCGAATCTTTGACCGTCCGGTGCCGACGGGGGGGATGGCCGGTAACGGCAGGGAACGATTGTCTGCATGAGGTTGTTTTGGGGTTTATTTTATAAAAAAAACTAGACAAATCAGGTAGTTGATAGTAACATAGCACGATGCGGTATCTGGCTGAAAAAATTGCAAATTTTGATCGTCGTCGGCTCCTGGCCGGGATCTTTGCGATTGCCTGCGCGGTTTCTGTCGCCGGTGTCAGCCTCAGTTCAGCCAGCGGCCTTGGTGATTTCAAGGTCGGGGGCTGGGATTGGTCCTTCGGGTTGGTGGAAGAACTCGCCTCTGAGGGGGCCAAACTTGAATCAGAGGGTGCTGGGTTACCCTCATCCGCAGTTCACAGTATTTCCGCAGACGACAGTCTCAGCCTTCTGATCTCGTATTTGGCCCCTGCTTTGGCGCCAATTTTCGACCTGGTCTCGACTCACATTCCTTTCGTCTCTTCTCTGACCAACCTTGGAGCTCATTCAGCGACCAGTCCGCCCGTACGCGCTTGATTCAACCGTTTCCGTAACGTGAATCATTCAACGCGTTGACGAAAGGACTCCAAGGTCATGAATCGTCCAAATATCGCGAACGAAATCCGTACTGGTTTTCTCGTATCAATTATTGCGCTGCCGTTGTGTCTTGGCATTTCGATGGCCAGCGGCTTTCCTGCCGCTGCCGGTGTCGTGACGGCCATCATTGGTGGTGTTGTCGGCGGCGCGTTGACTTCCCGTCTCGGTGGCGCGCCTCTGACGATCAAGGGGCCGGCTGCCGGTTTGATTGTCATCGTCCTCGGCGGGGTCATGGAACTCGGTGGAGGGTCCGCAGCCGCCGGTTATCCTCGCTTGCTGGCTGCCGTCTGCGTGGCCGCCCTGATCCAGATCCTTTTCGGCGTATTGCGCATGGGGCGCTATAGTTCTCTAATTCCTCCCTCAGTAGTTCACGGGATGCTGGCCGGGATCGGAGTGATTATTTTCTCCAAGCAGGCTCACGTGCTTCTTGGCGCCGCACCGGTGGCCAAAACCCCGTTGGACCTGCTCAAGGAGATTCCTCATTCGATCGCGAACATGAACCCGGCGGTCGCGGGTATTGGTCTCCTGTCTCTTGCTGTCCTGATCGGTTTCAACTACCTACCTGCCCGCGTTTCCAGGAAAGTGCCTGCCCAGCTCGTGACTCTTGCCATGGCGCTGCCCGCCGCCTTCTTTTTCGATTTCTCTCACGCGCATGAATTGACCATTGCTGGCGAGCACGTCACCATCGGGCCTCAATATCTTGTGCGGATGCCGGCCAGCATCCTCGCATCCCTTGCCCGTCCCGAGTGGAGTGCTTTGCTTGACCCCGCCACCTGGAAATATGTTTTCCTGTTGGCTTTGATTGGCAGTGTCGAGGCTCTCTTGACTGTTCAAGCCGTTGACGCCCTGGATTCAAAGCGCCGTGTGTCGGATACGAACACTGACCTTGTGACGCTCGGTATCGCGAATCTCATCGCCGGCCTTTGTGGTGGCTTGCCGATGATATCCGAGATTGTCCGCAGCCGCGCCAATCTCGACAATGGCGCGCAGACCTCCTGGTCCAACTTTTTCCACGGAGTTTTCCTTGCGGCCGCCTTGTTCCTGATTCCGGGCATGCTGAATGCCATTCCGTTGACGGTGCTTGCCAGCATGCTTCTTGTCACGGCCTATCGCCTTGCTTCCCCCAAGGAGTTCGCCAAAGTCTTCCGCATCGGATCGGACCAATTCGCAATTTTCGTTGTGACCATGGCTCTGACGGTTTGTGTGGATCTCCTGGCCGGGGTGGTGGCAGGGATTGTTCTCAAGATGGCGCTCCATGTCGCGCGGGGCTTGCGTCTGCGGGATTTTTTCAGCTCAGAGATCCGCGAAGAGGTCGATGGCAACACGCTGACACTTAGTGTGGTCGGCTCGGCCGTTTTCTCAAATTTCCTCGCAATACAGCGGAGAATTGAGGCTGCTCCGCCCATCGTCGAGCGCGTCGTGATTGATTTTTCTGCGGCGATGTTCGTGGACCACACAACACTGGAGCGCTTGCACGCGATCAAGCACTCGAACAAAATCGGCATCATCGAGGTCAGCGGCCTGCACAACCTCAAGAGTGTGTCCAACCATGAACTCGCAACCCGTCGTGCGTGATCCTGTACAGGGGCCCGATTTCGGGCCCCGGGAACTCCGGGATCTGCTGGATCATTATTCGTCGGTACTCCCCGTGGTTGAACCCATCGGGGAGTTCATTCATTACAATACGCTTCAGGCGTTTCTTGGTATTCCTTTCGAGGAAGCCTTGTTCAAGGCACGAAACATATACGGCGCCCGCCCATTTATGCCGCTGGCTTTTTACCGTTCGAAGTACGCGGCCGGTGTCATTTCTCGCGATGTCTTGAGGTCGATTGCCATCCGGCGCATTCCTGGGCCGTCATTGATTGACACGGCCCTCGTGATTCTTGAACGCTCATCGAGGCTTTACGATCCCAGCGAGGTCGCGTCGGCTGTCCGTGATGCAAACCCGTCGGATCGTTCGTTGTGGGAACAGGTTGCCACGATGTTTCCGCCCGGTTGGTTTGGGGGCAATGAGTCGACCGGGGAGAAATACAGTAAGTTGATGGAGTCGAGGCGCATCCGGGAAACTTCAAATCGCTGGAATGACGATCTGCGTCGTCCTCTGCGAGACTTGTGGACGCCTTTACTCGGCGAGCGGATCCAGTGGATCGCCAATCCTGTCCTGTACCGGATGCTTGCGTCGTTTCTCGATCAAGGGGTCGCGACCTGGCAGATGCCGTGGACTTCGGAGAGTTTCTACCAGGCATCAAGGCGCCTGTTTTTCAACGGTCTGATCCCGGATCCGGGACTTATCGACCTTGCGAATCTGGATTCATGTGGGGCAGTCGAGGTCCTCCTCAAAGAACTCGTTGGTGACAAGGCTTTATGGCCGGCTTACCTGCGGGAAACCATCATGGCGAACCCGGGATGGAGCAGCCTTGTCGCGCAGATTTCCCGGAAGGGGGAACGCCTGCAGCAGCGCCGGAAAATTGACCTGGCCGATTTGATCGCTTGTTCGCTCACGGTTGAGTACGCCCTGCTGCGGGGCGTATACGGGGTGCGCGAGCGCATCGGGTCATTGCTTTGCGGACCTGACGCATCGACTCATGATGTTCCCTTTGCAAGCGGTGGTCGAATTGATCCTGAAAGTGCCCGCCTGCTGCTCTTGAATGATGTTTTCGATGTCGTTCGCGTGACGTCCGTGCCCAAGGAGCATTGGCCGGACATCATGAGGATGTGTCTTGGTCTGGCGGATGTTGACCTCGAGAGTATCTGGCACGAGGCGTTTGAATCGACCTATTACCAGTCCGTCCTCGGCCTCGTGGTGCCTCGCGCTCAGGCTATCGCGCATGGCGAATTCAAGGTTGATTCCTTGATTTCTCCTTCGGCTCAGCTTGTTTTTTGTCTCGATGACCGCGAATGCTCGATGCGTCGTTACGTGGAGCAGATTGATCCTCGCGCGAGGACTTACGGTATGCCTGGATTCTTCGGGATCGACATGATGTTTCTTGGCGCAGGTCGTGAACATCCGGAGAAATATTGTCCGGTTCCCATGATGCCAAGGCATATTGTCCTGGAGCATCCAGTTGCAAGTTCATCTCGTCGCCTGTTGAAGAAAAAGAAGAAACGCAAGTCGCGTCCTCTTGTGATCGCCGCTCCATTGCGAATGATCCAGTTGTGGTTGAACCCATCGCGTGTCGCGAAATCAATGCGGAACGGATCTTCCACGCAGCCGACAACGCTTGATTTTCATGCTGACCACGCCAAGCTCAGGCAGCATTCCGGCTATCAGGTTGGTTATACGGCTACGGAAATGGCTGACAGGATCGAGGCGGCCCTGCGATCGATGGGGATGACTCATAACTTTGCCCCGGTGGTCCTGATCGTGGCTCATGGTTCGTCAGCCCTGAACAATCCTTACTATGCGGCGTATGACTGCGCGGCCTGCTCCGGCCGTCAAGGAATCCCGAATGTGCGTGTTTTCTCCGGAATGGCAAATGACAAGGAGGTACGCGCCATCTTGCGTTCTCGCGGGGTCAGCATCCCGGATGAGACTGTTTTCATCCCTGCTTTTCACGATACCGCGATGGATGATTTCAGGTACTACGACACTGACGCGCTTGAACGCTCGCGGGAGAAGAATAACGCGGCGCTGGAATCCTTCAAATCAATTCGCAAGACCATTGAAACGGCGGCAGGACTCAATGCCGTTGAGCGGTGCGCGCGGTTTGAAAAGGCGCCGCGTAAGTTGACCCCGCGCAAGGCGCTGCGAGAGGTTCGATTGCGCGCCTCAGCCCTTTTCGAGCCTCGTGCCGAGCTTGGGCATGCTACGAATGCCGCATGCGTGATTGGTCGCCGTGAGATGACTACGGGTCTGTCGCTGAACCGTCGTTCCTTTCTTGTGTCCTATGACCCTCTCCAGGACCCGGATGGCAAATGGCTGGCAGGAATCCTCGGCGCGGCCATTCCGGTGTCCGGCGGGATCAACCTGGATTACTTCTTTTCCCGCATCGACAATAAGGTTTATGGCTGCGAGTCGAAGCTATCCCTAAACGTCGTTGGGATGGTCGGCGTGTCCCACGGTGCTGATGATGACATACAGACGGGCCTTCCGTCCCAAATGGTGGAGTTGCACGATCCAATCCGCCTTCTATTCGTGATTGACCAGGACCCGGTGATAGTCCGTCGCGTCATTGATGGCTCGCCGCCGCTGAAGAACTGGGTCGACAACCAATGGGTGCGGGTTTCGTGTGTTGATCCGGCTAGTGGCGAGGTTTCGTTCCTTGGTGCTCCCGATACCGCATATCGAGACGGAATTCGCCCCTGGAAGCTTGGAGAGGTGCTCCCGTGATTTCATGGTCGCTCATTCTTGCGGTATTGGCTCCGGCCGCCGGCTTCCTGGCCATGGTCGTGGACGGTTTTTTCGACAGTTTTCTTGGACGATTTTTCCAGACGGGACGTCGCGAGGGCTTGATTTCCGGGGTCGCCAGATACGCCGCCGCTCTTCAGTTTATCGGTAGTCTTGGTCTGTTGGCTGGTCTCGCCGATTCCGGTTTCAAGCCCTTTCACTCGTTCGTCATACCAGGTATTCCGTTGTTCATTGACTGGACGGCCGCCGTGTACATGGCCCTTGTTGGATTCATCGGCTGGATCTCTGTCTCGTTTTCAGACCGGTACATGCATCGGGAGCCTGGCTTTCGCCGGTTCTTCCTCTGTCTGATGGTTTTCCTTTTCGGGATGGCTCTGATTGTTCTCGGTGGTGCCTTGGATACTTTGTTCATTGGCTGGGAAATTGTCGGTCTGGCATCGTTTCTTCTTGTTGGATTCTATCTTGGACGCCCAAAAGCTGCTCGTCATGCGCTTCGTGCGCTTCTTACCTACCGGCTTTGTGATGTCGGTCTGCTCGTGGGGGCAATCCTGACGCACAC
>CAWUNT010000045.1:0-10814 GCA_963923405.1 uncultured bacterium
TCCATGCGCGATGCGTCACCGTGGCGCGAGACTTCCGCGCGCAGCCATTCCAGAAACCGCATGGTCTTCTCTGGCGCGCGCGCAACTGCCCCTGAACCCTCGAACGAGATCCGGTGCTCGTGGGGAGATGGCGCGTCTTTCCAGACCCGCGCCGTCGTGATGGAACATGCTTTGCTGAGTGTCATCGACAGCGAGTCGTTCGCTGGCCAGTTCACCGCGGCGTCAGATTTGCCCCAGTATTTGATGAGGGCGATGTTGCTCGGCGCGACCGCGCGGAATCTGGCGGATTCACGGTTCACCATGTCGCCAGGCCCTGCTGCGTGAAATTGAACGGGGACTTCCGCCAGCCCAGCGCGGCCAGTGCCGATTGGGGCGCGGCAACGGCCTCTGGTTTGCCGATCAGAATGATCGCGTCCTCGCCACCGGCACCCGTTGTTTTCCAGGTCCAGCTCTGGTCGAGGCCCGGCAAGGTTTCAAGGGCATCCGCCACAGCCTCGGGGAAAACCGGAGACCCGGCCATGAAATCGCGGTGGTTGCCTACGGCAGCGAACAGGCCTGGAAGTGGCCCCGCGTCTTGCGCGGCAAGGAAATCCTGCCACGCGTCAACGAGGGATTCGGAAAGTTCCATCAATTTCGCGCGCCGGCTGTCGTGGCCCAGCCATTCCATGAACTGTCGCATGGTCGGACCCGTCGGCGCGCCTTTGCCGCCAACCATCACGTGGACGAAACCGGCGAGTTTGTCGAGCTGTTCCGATGAACGGGAAGAGAGTGATTTTGAGGCGCCTTCGCGAAAGACGATGAGCCCGCCGCGACTTTGCACGGCGATATCGTAGCCAGAGGCCGCGGGCTGGGTGCGGCGTTGAAGTTCCAGGGCGGACTCGGCAAGTTCCGAGACATTGATCAGGGAGTCGGCCGAGATGTGACGCGCGGCCGCCAGCACCGCCAGACGCAGCGCTGATGACGATCCCGCGCCGTGCGACGGGTCGAGGTTGCCGTCGACTTCAAAGACGATCTTCGTTGGTTTGATCGGGAATCCGGCGACGGCGGTGAGCGCCGCGTCGGTGAACGGGTCGGGATCCTGCGGCGTATCATCGCCCGTCAACTCGACAAAGCGCGGTTCGGACCACAAGTTGCTGCGCAATTCGATGAGGGTTCCCGGGTGTTGGGGATCTTCCTCGCGAACCGCCTCGCAACGGACACGGAGCTCGCCGTCGAGGGCGACGGCGAGGGCGCGACCACCGTCGAGTACGGCATATTCACCGGCGAGCATCAATTTTCCAGGCGCCGAGGCATTGCCGGCGAGGATGTTTCCATTCTGCATCAGGATTCTCCCGCGAGGGCGGCGGCTTCTGGGCGGTGGCCGGCGGGCGCTGCCATGAGTTCCAGGTTTTTCTGGTGCAGTCCCATGTGACCGCGTTGGATGCCCTCAGAGGCCAGGGCCCGCAGCGCCGAGAGGTTCTGCGCGAGGCCGACGGCGCAACATGTCGCGGCCAGTTGACGCGCGTCTGGAGTTCCCATCAGGCGCAAGGCAGCGCGGGCGGTCGGGTGCAACTTGGTCACGCCACCGACTGTTCCGACGGCCATCGGTAATTCGAGTTCTCCGGTCAGGTTTCCCCGGGCATCTTTCCCCCACCGGGCCATCGGGCGGTACGTTCCCGTGCGCGCGGCCCACGCATGCGCGCCAGCCTCGATCGCGCGCCAGTCGTTGCCGGTCGCGATGAGCACGGGATCGATCCCGTTCATGATGCCTTTGTTGTTGGTGGTCGCGCGGTAAATGTCATGCCACGCGAACTCCCATGCCTTCACGATGCGGTCGACGACTTCCGGGCCACGATACTCGCGTGACTCGAAAGCCTCTTTCGGGACAACACACGTTGCTTTCGCCAGGCGGCGCTCCGTCAAATTGGTGAGGATGCGAAGTCCGGTGTCGCAACAGAGCAACTCGGCCAGCATCGGGGCAAGGCGTTCGCACATGGTGTTGACGATGTTCGCGCCCATCGCGTCACGCGTATCGACGTGAAGGTGGACGATGATGCTGTTGATTTCGGGGATCCAGCGCCATTCGATTTCGCGCGCCCCGCCGCCGCGCGCGATCAGGGAATCGTGCCCGCGGTTGGCCCACGCGATGAGCTTCGCGCTGTTTGATTCCAATGTCTTCCGGTCGTCGTCCGTAAATTCGTTGACGAACAATTGAATCTGCCCGGTCATGACCGGATCCGTCGCCGTGCAGGTAAATCCACCGCCGGCGCGGGCCAGTTTCGCGCCGTGACTCGCCGCCGCGAGGACCGAGGTTTCCTCGACTGCCATCGGGATCAAGACATCCTCGCCGTTGACGAGGAAGTTGGTGGCAACTCCAAGCGGCAGGCTGAACGTACCGACGGCGTTTTCGATGAATACATCGGTCAGTTCCGGAGTCAGCGCGCCGAACTGGCCCAGGGGCCTCGTCGCGGTCTCGTCGAGGCCGGCAAATTGACCGGCCACGCGCAGGCGTTCGGAGTGGGGGAGTTCGTAAAAGCCAGGCAGTCGTGACGTCATGTCAGCGGTTCCCGTTTGCGATAATGGTTTGTGACAGGCCCTGCAGGTTCCGTGATCCCGTACACATCATCACGGTTCTCAGTCCCTTGATGACCTGGTCCAGCGCAGCCTCGACCTCGGGCGCGCCCTGCAATGCCGCCTTGAACAGAGGCAGGCCGATGCCAGCCATGTCCGCGCCAAGGGCGACTGCCTTGGCAACATCAATGCCGGAACGGATGCCGCCCGTGGCGACAAGATTGACTTTCCTGGCCGGCCCGAGCGCGTCACGCGCCATGACCAGCGCGGTGCCAGTCGTGAGCCCCCAGTCGCGGAAGGATGATGCCAGTTCGAGGGTGCGCGGATCCCCGGCGCGCAGGCCTTCGATCCATCCCCATGACGTTCCCCCGCGGCCGCCGACGTCCAGCGCGGCGACACCGCAGTGCGCGAGGCGTAGCGCCGTGCGCGGGTCCAGTCCGGCGCCAACTTCCTTGACGATCACCGGCACCGGGAATTGGGCGGCGATTTCCGCGATGCGGGAAGTGACGCCGCGGAAGTCCCGGTCGCCTTCGATCTGGATCATTTCCTGGAGGACATTGACGTGGATCGCGAGCGCGTCGGCCTTGATCATTTCGACAGCGCGCAAACAGGCGTCGCGGGCCTCGTCAAAAGAACGTCCGCCGACAAGTTGCGCCGCGCCGATGTTGCCGATCAGGAACACATCCGGGACTTCCTTCTTGACGTCGAAGATGCGCGCGAGGCGCGGGTCGTCCAGGGCGAGGCGTTGCGAACCTACGCCCATCGGGATGCCGCGGGATGCCGCCGCGCGCGCCAGGTTGTGATTGATGTCACGGCCACGCTCGACGCCGCCGGTCATGCCAGTGATGAGGACCGGCGCCGCGAACTCCCTGCCGAGAAACTGGCGCGTCGTGTCGATTTCGTCCCAGGACAACTCAGGCAATGCGCAAGGCATGAACGACCATCCGGCAAGCCCGTGGTCACGGTCGCTGGCCTCGACATCGCGCGTCTCGCAAATTTCGATGTGGTGGACTTTTCTCTGGCTGGCGATGAGCGCGTCGAGCACGGGAAGTTGCGCGGGATTTATCAGCCGCACGGAAACCGGAGACCCGGTGCCAGCCGAGACCGTTTCGCAAATGAAGTCTGAACCAGCGACGCTCACCCGGCATGATGTCCCGGGTTCCAGCCACGGCCCGGAGGTCGTCGCGTCCTTGGAATCCAACTCGAGGATCATGTGACCCGCCCCGGCCTGAATAGCCCACGCGTCAGCGCCCGCGACCGTCACCGCGATGCGCGGAACAATCGGAGTCAATGCGGGCATTTGCGCCCGCCGGGCCGGCAATTCAATCGGTGACTGCGTGGTTGGCAAATCGGGTCCCTTGTCCGTCAATATCAGTAGTGTCAATATGGATGGAGGACCCCCGGAGTCAACATTGATTTCTTTAAAATCGGTTAAAAAAAGCTTCGCCGGACTGGATGTCCTGCGCGGCATTTCTTTCGAACTCCAACCCGGCGAGCGGGTCAGCCTTCTGGGACCCGGCGGATGCGGAAAATCGACAATCTTGAAACTGGCCGTGGGACTTCTGGAACCGGACCGCACAGACGACGGTGTCATTCCGACGGGCGCCGTAACCCTTGGAAATGTCGACATGTTTCACGGTTCCAACGAGGACCGTTCGCGCGTCCTGCGGCAGGTCGGCATGGCCTTCCAGCAAGGGGCCCTCTTCGATTTCATGACGGTTCGTGAAAATTTGCTCTTCGCCATGGAGAACATGACCTCGATGACCCCGGAGGAGATGGACCGGGGGCTCAAGGGGCTGTTGGCCGGGGTCAAGCTGGGTCACACGGAGAATCTTTTCCCTTACGAGTTGTCCGGTGGGATGCAGAGGCGGGTCGGGATTGCCCGGGCCCTGGCGACCAAGCCCAGCATCGCCATTTTTGACGAGCCCACGGCCGGCCTGGATCCGGTCACGTCCACCATCATTTTGAACATGATCCACGAACTTGGAGCCGCCAGCAGCCGGACCTTGCTCGTCGCGACGTCGAACGTCGAGATCGCCATCCGGTTCGCCGACCGGGTGATCCTCGTGAACGAGGGCAAGGTCATCGCCGACGGCCCGTGGCGGGAACTCATCCTGCGCGGCAGCGAATGGGTCAGGCATTTCCTCGGCGTGCGGTTGATTGGGCTTGACCTGGACTACGCTCGCGGGCTTAACCTGCCGCAGGAATTTTTGGACGCGCACTGGTGATCCACACCGATGTTCCCTGGTTTCATCCTTCAAAAAATCGCTGATCGCGCGGGGCGCATGCCTGCCGCCCGGGCGGAGTCTTTGGCGTTGTCCCTGTCCGCGTTTTTCTGGTCCGTCCTGCGCTTGCGTCGCCGGATTGTCGTCAACAACCTGCGGACGGCTGCTGCCGGCGGGCTGGATTTGCCACTCGGGGTCGAAGTTACGGCCCGCAAGGTCTACGATCACGTCGCGATGACGGCCGTGGAATTCCTGCGCGGTTCCCGCCACGACTGGGTTGCCGGCGTTGAGCTGGCCGGTGAGGAACACGTCAGGGCCGCGCTCGCCGCAGGGCGCGGCGCGTACCTTCTTTGTGCCCATCAAGGGAACTGGGAGGTGCATGGGGCGGCGTTGTCGAAAATGATCCGTCCGGCGCATATCCTCGTCAAAAAAGTCGGATCCGACTCCGTCAACGAATTTGTCCTGCGCATGCGCCGCAAGAATGGTTTCCTCGACATCGAGCGGACCAGGAAAGGCGACGCCGTCCGGACGATCCTGCGTGCCCTGTCGGCGGGGGACATGGTTGCCTTCGTCATGGACCAGACCAGGCCGGGCGAGCCTCTTGTCCCGTTTTTTGGCGTGCCGGCCCGGACCAACACGGGGCTGGCGTCACTGTGGCGTCGTCACGAGGCCCCGGTCGTTCCGTGCTGGATCGAGCGCCTCGCCTTCGGGCGGCACCGCCTGCACTTCATGCCCGCGCTGGATTTGAGTTTGATCACCACTTCAGACGCGAAAACGGATATCATGGAGGCCACAAGGCGTTTCAACGAGGTTCTTGAGGGGATCATCCGGCAACGGCCGGAACAGTACTTCTGGATGCACCGGCGGTGGAAACAGTGAGCGAAACGGTTACCAGATCATCATCGGTCAAACTGATCGTCACGGATATCGACAACACCGTCTTCGACTGGGTGACGTATTACGTCCGTTCGTTTGAGGCCTTGCTCAAGAAAGTCGAGTCGATCACCGGCATTCCATATGAGCGACTCGCCAGTGAGGCGCGCGAGGTTTTCACGCGACACGGGTCCATCGAATATCCATTCCTGATCCAGGAACTCCCCAGCATCGACCAGCACTACGGCAATGACATTGACCGGATGTTGGCAGAGGCAGTCGATCCGGGGCGCAAGACTTTCCTGAAAACGGCGGAGTCCTGGCTGGTTCCCTACAAGGGCGTTCGCGAGACGCTCGAGGAGATGCGCCGCAGGTTGCCGGAAGTGCCGATCGTGGCGCTGACGGACGCGCCTCGTTATGTTGCCATGTGGAAACTCAACAAACTGGGTTTGCTGCCGCATTTCAGCGCAGTGTACGGCCTTGCCGATCCACGCATCCCCACGTGCGAGCGCAATGGCCGCGTCAAGGTCGACCCGGAGATTTTGCTCAAGCACTTGCAACAGTCCAACTTCGGTTTCAAGGGGCGCATCCGCATCCTTCCCGATGAGTACGAGAAGCCAGGGACGCGTGGACTCAAGACCGTCCTGATGGACTACAACCTGGACGAGGATCCCGCGCATCGTGGAAGTGTCTTGTGGGTGGGCGACAATTTGCGCAAGGACGTCGGCCTTGGCCAACGCCTGGGCGTGCGTACCGCGTGGGCGCGTTACGGCGTCCTTTCGGACGAGAACTTGTACCGTTTGCTGCACGAATTCAGTCCGGTCGCCAATGTGCACAAAAACGCGAGCTTTGCCGCGGGCGCCCCGGACGCGCCGCAACCAACGCATACCCTTGGCGAATTCGCCGATTTATTGAATTTCTTAAGTTGATTGTTGGCTCCCGGTCCGTTGTCCACCTCAGTCAAGGGTGCGAAAATGGGATTTGAGATCCCGTTGCGCAAACTTGTGGAGGTGCGATGCGTTTCGCGCCGGACAATTTTCGTGTCGCGTGCCCGGCCATGGTCACGACCGCCATGGTTGTTGTCGCGTCGAATTTCTGTGGCGTGACGCTTCTCGCGGCGACCAGGCCGGTCGTCGTCAAGCAGGCGTTGGCCGGGTACCAGGACAACGCTGGACAAACCAGGGGCAAGGCGATGTTTGATGTCGGCGCTGACATCGGCGCCAATGGCCCGTGGGCGTCCACACTCAAGTTGTCGATCGCGCGCGAGCGTGTCGATGACAGCCAGTGGCGCGACAACAAATACCTGCAGACGATGTATGGCGACGGAGTTCGCGTGAGCGACAGCTGGGCTCTGTCAGGCGTCAAGATGTTTGGCAAACTCACGGACGCGCGGATGGCGGCAGGTGGCTCGTCCGATGGCGTCGTGCGTTCTCAAAACTTCGGCGTTGGCGCTTCGCGGTGGTTTGTCCATGAGACACTCCAGACGGGGCTGGATTTGTCGCGGGTAGAGGTCCAGCGGCCGGAATACGAGATCCTTGATTTCGACGCGACCGTCCTGACTGCCCCGCCGGCCGTCAGCACTTCGGGCGCGAGTTTGTCGCTTCGTCATCTGGCGACGCCGGTGACGATGACTCTTTTTTCGGCGACGTTCAACAAGGCGACGGACCGGCCTCTGGCCAGGTTTTACCAGGCTGGGGTCCGCCAGTATGTGCCTGGTCTCAGCGGGGCTTTTCACGGGACCGTGTATCGCGGTGTGAATCGCGGCAGCCTTTCGACACAGACAACTTATGGCCAGGTCGATTCATGGTCGGCGGACGTCGCGTGGGTTCAGGAACTGGGGCAGGCGACGCAACTGCGTGCCGGTTGGCGCGTTTATCAGGAGCGCGAGACGGGTCGTGCTTACGGTGATGTCACGCAGTTTGGATCGGACTTGTTCTCCGTCGGTGTCGCGCATGATGTGAAAACCGAATTGACGGCAGGCCGGCCGGTAACGATCGAGGCCGGGGTTGCGCGTTACATGACCAACAACGACCTCATGGCGACCGCGGCGAACGTCGGTGTCTCGGGGAGGCTCTGATCATGAAATGGATCCTGCGCGTATGCGTCATGAGTATCGTCACGGTCGCGTCGACCGCGATCCAGGCCTGTCGCAGCCTTCGTCCGTATGAAAAAGAGCATCTTTTGAAACCAGCGATGGACGATGGTCGTGTCGGCGCGCTGGAGCCTGCTTTCGCGAAGTCCTCGGCGTCTCAATTCGAGAAACTCGCCGCGGGATCAACGCAGGGTGGAGGAGGGTCCTCATGTCCCACATGCGGTATCTGATCCGGGCGGGTCTTCTGTCGGCAGCGTTGCTGCCTCTGTCTGGCGGCTGCGGTTCGCGTTTGCCGCGCGAGATCCTGGTGAAGCGACCTGTTGCCAGCGTGGTCACGCGTGTCGATTTGAACCTTGTCGAATTCACGGATATCGAGTCAGGCGAAGTGGTCAACGCGGGTCAGTGGATGGACGCGAACCAGACGCGTTTCGCGCTGCTCACGTTCGGATCGCGAGCGTGTACGGCGTGCAACAAGAAATCGCGCGAGATCCGGGACAATTACGCGGGGGACACGAAACTGGCGATCGTCGGCGTCAACACGGACGCCGATTCACTCAGCCTGACGCAGCGTTTTGTGCGCAGCGAGGGGTTTGACTTCATCCGGTGGTCCGACCCGCGCGGGGAGCAGATGATCCGCTGGTTCATGCCAGAGGGGCGCAGCTACGGCGTTCCCCTGACCGTCATGTTGAGCCGCGAGGGGATCTTGTGGTCCTACACCAACGATTCGACGGCGACCGTTGACGAAATCATGCAACGTGCCCGGGCTACAATCGGCGAGGACGCGACGACTCCCGGCGATCCTGACTCCGGCGGTGAACCTGATGATGGTAATTCCCATCCAGACCCGGACGCGATGCCGCCACGACTGGCCTTTGAGGGCGCGAGTCGCATGAAGGACGTGAAGGTCGCGATTTGTGGTGACTCAAACGGAAACTCCCGTGGCAGCGCCGGCAGCCCGGGCACTGTGGTCAGCCTCGATGTCGCGATGCCACTTGGTTACGCGGTTACGTTCTTCCATGTTGAAAAAGATGGTTGCGGCGCGATGTGTGAATCAAACCGGATCCTTCTCGAGCGGAAAGTGAATTCGTTCGGCACCGGTGACATCGCCGCGGGTTTCTTGTTCGCGGGGGAAATCCCGGCGGGCTGCCGTGCCGGGCAGCCAAAGTCCCGTGCTCCCGTGGACGGCATTGGTCCGCAGGTTGTTCCGCGGGTGCAGTCGCTCGCCGGCGGGAGCGAGTTCTTTGAAGTCTTCGCTTCCCATTTTGACTGGAACCACGTAGTCCGCGAGGGAGATGACGGCAGCCTTGCCATCGATCCCGTGGCCCCATCGATCACCCTCGGATTTGACCGTGATGGCAAACTCACGTTCTCGGCCGAGGGGGCGATCGATGAGGCACGGCTCGACGCGTTTCTCAGGACAACCTGGTTGCCGCGGCGCGGCAAGGGGGCAAGTCCTTTCGCGCGCGGTCCCGCGTGGAATTTTTACGGCATGTATCCAGCCGCGTCCGGGGGCGAGGCGATTGACTTCAGCGCGCTGCGGGCAGGCGCGAAGTACACGGTGGTGAATGTATTTGGCGAGAGTTGCGCCAGTTGCATGGCTGAGATGAAACACTGGGCGCGGACTGGCGGGTTGTTCGACATGTGCGCGCGGGATCCGCAGTTTTGCTTTGTCGGAGGCATCGAGAACGGGTTGCCGGAACAGGCGACGCCTGCCGGCAGTGATCCTGCCGCGATGGACAGGTACCTGATCCAGATCGACCAGACGCTCGTTTCACGCGGTGTCAGGATGCCACTTTTGATGGTGGATCCGTATTCGCCGGAGAATGACGGTGGCAAGGGATACTTGAAAAGATTCTTTGACGGTTATCTGAGCGCGCGGAATCCTGAGCTTGGTTTTGATTTCAGGACTGTGGTCAGCGATCGTGAGGGGAAGATCCTCGGCGTTTTCAAGGCGACTCCTCCCGAGCCAGCCAAGGGCGATCATGTCGAGGATTTCCTGTTCAATTTGCGTCGACTTGAGCCGTGAACCACGTGAATCAAAGGAGACAACTTGATGTTCGAGCATGAAAAGATTTCGCTCACGGCTGCTTTAAAGATTTCTCTAACGGCTTCGTTCCTGACCGGAATGGCTGTGGCCGGGGAGGGGTTTCCGGCGGTTGAGACCACGCATCTGGCATCAGGCAAGAAAGTCCCTGTGGCAAAACCGGGAACGGTTACCATGGTGAACCTGTGGGCGACGTGGTGTGACGCCTGCAAGGTAGAGATCGCCGAAATGGAAAAGGCTTTGCTGAATCTTGGTGGCGCGAATGGCGTCAAGCCGGACCTGAAGTTCGTTTCTCTCGACAAGGAACCCGCGAAAGCCAGCGAGTGGTTCAGCAAAAATACGTCTGCCAGGGAAGCCATGGCCGCCAACCTTTACTCCGACCCGGCGTTTGAACTCGCCGACAAGCTGGAAGCGGACTCGTTTCCCATGACAGTGGTGATCGGCAAGGACGGCAAGATCCTGCACGTCGAAAAAGGTTACAAAGGTGGCGCTGAAGGCGAGGCCCAGGTTAAGAAAATCGCGGGACTCATCCAGTCGGCGCTATAATTCACCCGATTCATCGATGGTGATTTCAGGCTTGGCTTCGGGGCCCGCCTGCAACTGCACCCTGATTTTGTCACCCGCGCGCAGCGGTCCGACACCTTCAGGCGTACCGGTGTAAATCAGGTCGCCGGCAAACAGTCCGTGCGAGGCCTCGATGCAACGCAGCACGGTCTCCAGATCGAAAATCATGTCGCGTGGTGTGCCTTGCTGACGCTTCTCGCCGTTCACCCACAACGTGAAGCGTGATCCTGTGATCAAATCCAGCCGGGCGGCCCCGAAAAGGGCCGGCGGCAGCGGCACAAATCCTGACAGCACCGCTGATCCTGTAAAGCTCTTGGCCTCGGTCCAGGGGAGGCCTTCCTTCTTCAGGCGCGTCTGGACTTCGCGGCGGGTCAAATCCAGTCCGAGCGCGACGGCATCGACGCGGTCCAACAGCAAGCTGTTTTTGGAAGTTGGTTTTTCCGGCGACGGCGCGCCTATCCTCAAT
>CAWUNT010000046.1:0-10461 GCA_963923405.1 uncultured bacterium
GTCGGCAGCGTCAGATGTGTATAAGAGACAGATGAGGAATGACGGAAGGCTGACAAACTGTGGAATCAGGTTCGCGGCGCCTTTTGCGACAACGCCAGCGAGGATCATTCCTAGCGAGAGGAGCGGGCCGATGAGGTAACCGATATCCATGGTTTAACTCGCGATTCGGGTTGGTTACATCGATTATACCGCATCTCTTGCGCTTCCGTGCGTGGCAGCGGAACAACATCACCCTCAGGAACCCGGGGTTCATGGACTTTTTGGACAAGGATCGAATTTCCCTGCTTTTCACCCTGTAATTTGCCAGAAACACAAATGAACGCCTGACGCGCGAGCACCTTTTCGAACCTTTCATAAACCTGGGGAGTGAAGGCGAGGTTGATGTAACCGTGCTCATCCTCAAGCGTGTAAAAAACCATTCCCTTGGCCGAGGGTGGTGACTGGCGAACGAGCACCATCCCGAACACCGTGACCTGCGCATTCGGCCGCAAGGACTCCAGGCGATTCGAGGGGATGAGTTTCGCGACGGGCACGTCAAAGCACCAGTATTCCGACCGCACAATGGCCGAAGGATGCTCGCCGAGGGTCACGGATGTCGCATGCAAATCATGCTGCACACGTTCCATGCTGGATTCGGGCGCGAACTCATGGCGTTCCTCGACATCCTCCATGAGTCCGATGTGCGGGGCCGCCTCCGCCATCCAGAAGGCGTCCTTGCGCGTCACTCCAAACGCGGCGAAGGCGTCGGCCGCGGCAAGGCTGGCCAGGTCGCTGCGGAATACTCCCCTTTCCGCGGCCACGGAGAAAACTTGAAGGATATTTTCCCAGCCTGCCCCGTCACCGCCATCATTTGACGCTGGTCGCGAAGCCGGTCGCGCGGCCAGAAGACTACGCCCGGCCGATTCGCGCAGGCCGCGCACCAGGCACAACCCCAGGCGGATCGCGTAAACAGGTGGACGCCCGCTGGCGGGATCACCGGGTGTCACCAACTCGAGGTGGTGTTCCCAGCCCGATTTCAGCACGCACACCGCGCGAACCTCGACACCGCAACGGCGCGCCGCCTGCACCAGCGCCAACGGACTGTAGAATCCCATCGGTTGTGAGTTGAGCACCGACATGAAAAACGCCGCAGGATAATGGCACTTCAACCACGATGACGCGTAAGCAATGATCGCGAATGACGCCGAATGCGACTCAGGGAATCCGTATTCGGCAAAACCGCGCATCTGTTGCAGGATGACTTCGACGAATTTCTCGCTGATTCCGTTCTTGCGCATACCGGCGGCAAGACGCGTCAGCCATGGCCCGATGTTCCCCTTGATCGTCCATGCCCCCATGTGACGGCGCAGCTCATTCGCCTCGCCTGGCGTGAAATCGCCGACGGCGATGGCGATGCGCATGACCTGTTCCTGGAAGATCGGAATCCCCAGTGTGCGCGCCAGGATCGGCCGCAACCGCTCGTCGGGAAACACGACTGGTTCCTCACCATTGCGACGGCGCAAGTACGGATGGACCATGCCGCCCTGGATCGGGCCGGGGCGGATGATCGCGATCTCGATCACGAGGTCATAGAAAGTCCGCGGACGCAGGCGCGGCAGCATCGACATCTGCGCGCGCGACTCGATCTGGAACGTGCCGACGGTGTCGGCGCGCTGGATCATGGCATAAGTCGCCGGATCCTCCGGGGGCACACGGTCCAGGGTCATCGGCAGGCCATAGTGCGTCTCCAGCAACTTGAAACTTTTGCGCACCGCCGTCAGCATGCCAAGGGCGAGGATGTCGATCTTGAAAAACCCAAGGGCCTCGATGTCTTCCTTGCACCACTGGACGACCGATCGCCCCGGCATGGTGGCGGGCTCCTGCGGGACAATGCTGTCGAGCGGCTCGTTGGAAAGCATGAACCCCCCGGAGTGGATTCCCAGATGGCGCGGGAATCCGCGGATCCTTTGCGTCATGGTTTCCCACACAGGATCGGACTTCATGCTCTCGCGCGCGTCTTCCAGCAACGCGTCCGGGACGCCGAGCGCCTTGCCCACCGCGCGGGCGGCGCCGCGGGTCCGGAACGTGATGACGTTGGCGACCATGGCCGCTCGCGCGCGGCCATATCGTGAATAGATGTATTGGATGACTTCCTCGCGGCGCTCGTGCTCGAAGTCGACGTCGATGTCGGGAGGATCACCGCGCTCGACGCTGACAAAACGCTCGAACAGCAAATCAAAGAGCGAGGGATCCACCGCCGTGATTCCCAGCACGAAACACACGGCGGAATTCGCCGCGGACCCGCGCCCCTGGCACAGGATGTCCCTTTCACGCGCCCACCGGACAATGTCCCAGACGGTCAGGAAGTAATCGGCAAATTGCAGCTGCTCGATCAGGCGCAACTCATGCGCGATCAGGTCCGCCATGCGCGACGGCACCGGATTGCCATACCGGGCGCGCGCCGCTTGCCACGTGATGTGTTCCAAAAAGCCCTGCGCCGTATAACCATCGGGGATCATCTCTTTCGGATACTGGTAGCGCAGCTCGTCCATGCTGAATCTGCATTCGTCAGCAAGGGCGGCAGAGGCCTCCATCGCGTCCTTGAAGCACGGCAGGTCACCAAATCGCCGTACCAGGTTGTCCAGCGGGTGAAGGCTCCTCTCCGCGTTGACGAACATGTGCTCGACGCACGCGTTCATCTCCTGGTTGGTGCGGATCGCGTGCAGGATGTCACTGACAGGCTTCTGCGCGCCGTGATGAAAGAAGGCATCCTGGGCCAGCAGGACTTTCACACCGGCCTTCCGGGCCAGCTCCAGGGTCGGACCGATCCACGCGTCCTCACCCGGGTGCAGGTGCCGGCTGACGGCAAGGTACAGACGCTCGCCAAAAAGATCCTTCAACCCCTCGATCCGTTGGCGCGACAGGGCGGGATCACCCCGCCGCATGAGGCCACGCATCGGGACAATCCCGGCGAGCTGGTCCGTGTGTCGACTGACGCCGGCCTCTGTCCGGAATTCCTCCCACGGGATGTGCGCGTGGGATTTCCCCTCGCGATGACTCAAGGTCAGCAGGCGGCATAACTGGGCGTAACCGGTACGGTTACGCGCCACGAGAGCCAGAGTGTCTTGCAGAACGACCGGCAAGTCATGGTCCTTGCCAAAATGGATCTCGGCCCCGTGAAACAGGCGCAAGGGGATCTCTCCCCCTGCCTCTTTCCTCAACGAAATGAGCCCCCTGTGGGCCCTGGCCAGACCATAGGCCCCGTCAAAATCCGTGATCGCAAGACCCCGGTATTCAAGATCCCGGGCTCGCCGCAGCATCTCATGCGGATGCGACGCGCCGGTCAGGAAACTGAAATTGGTGTGCCCCAGCCACTCCGTCCAGCCAAGCGATTCGATGATGCTTTTCAATGATGGTCGTAATGATGGTTGCACGGGAATTCATCGTGTTTTATGAAAAAGAAACCATGAAAAATATCCGCTGTCGTATGAAACCAATCGCTGTCATGTTGGGCGCTTGTGCCATCTCCCTGTCCACATGGACTTGCAGTCGTGAAATTCCGGAAGACGCCGCGCCACTGGACCGGGACTCGCGACTTGGAAGGGCCATCACCCCGCCAGGCGCCGCCGCTCCGCGCGCGCCGCTGCCACTGACTCCGGTCAGACCGCCCGATATCATCAACACACCCGAGGTTCCGAATCCGAAGGAAGTTGAGCTCAGCGCCATCGAGATCGAGACCATCAGCCTGATCAACCAGGCGCGAATCAGCCGTGGCCTTGATGCCTTGATCGTCGAACCCGGCCTCATGTCCATGGCGAATCACTGGGCGTCCCATTACGCGGCCCTTCGTCAACACGCCCAGCTTGTCCCCGGCAGCGAATACGCTCACAACGTTTGTTCCCCGGTGGAAACCGCGACAGATGCCGTCGAGGAATGGCTCAGCTCCAGCGACTCCCAGGCCGCGAGCAACATCAAGGATCCGATTTTCAACTACATTGGTGTTGGCGCTGCCTTCAGCGACTCCGGTTACTGGTACGTGTTCTTCAGGTAAAAAAAACGATACGTCGTTCAGTTGTACATTCCGTGCACGTACCATTTGCCGGCCCCATCCTTGAAAACCCATACCGCGCGCTGATCGTGATCATGCATCATGTAGTAATCGCGTTGCATGACCGACGCGCTTCCCGTACGCCACCACTTGTCCATGATCCGCTCGCAAAACGACCACGCCCTCGACTGGTTCGCTGGCTGGGCGCAGACGCGCGGTTTCGGATAAACAAACAACGGGCGTTTGCGACCAATCGCCCTGAGTGAGTTCTGGAAACCAGGCTGGACGTCTTCACCGGCGCACACCCGGTAACCATCCTCGGGAACCCAGTTACTGGTAACCTCATAAGCATTCAGCGCCACAGGCAACCGGTTCTCCAATTGCCGCAAACGGTCTTCGCCCGCCTCCATCAGTGTCCCGAACAAATCCCGCATCATGGGTGGCACATGAATCTTCTCCGTAACGACCAACTCCCATGACGCGATCGCTTTCTCATAAAGACCAAGATCAACAGCCCCCTCCCGGGCGGCTGGAATGGAATCCTGGAATGCATAGCAAGCCTGGAGCAGCGCGGTCCGGTGATGCGGAGACTCGGCCGGCAGATCGTGGGGGTGGCGAAAACGGATGGGAATCGAAAGGCTGGAAAAATCGAGGAAGACCACACGCCACTCCAGGCTCAAAACACGTCCAGCGCCTTGCTTGCCCAGCAATGCGCACAAACGATCCACATCTTCGCGGAGCACGGATTCGATGTGCTCCCACTCCAGCAGCGGCATGTCCAGGTGCCGCTTCACGCCGACGCCTTCCTCGTTACGCCACAATATCCAGGGAAATCCCTCGTGATTTGATTCGATCGTCCACATCCACAAGTCATGCAGGGCTGCGCCGTAACGCCGGCGGATGGCCAGCGCCGGCATCACGACCAGCCCTGCGGGCTTGTGGATTCCCAGGCGGATCATTGCCTGGGCCATTTGCCTGGCCTGCCGGCGAAAAACCTGCAGGTTGAATCTTTCCCTTCCAGTCGTGAACCAATGGACCGCCACTTCATCTGCCATGCGGAACCAGATATCCCACGATGCCTCGCTGACGAGATTGCGTCCGATGGGATTCTGCGCGGATACAAAACCACAGAGACCACGCTCGCGCATGACTTCCAACGCGATCAACGCGCGCCATGGACTGGTATCCATCACAGCGATGACATCATCGCCACACATCCCGACAATGACCTGACGCAAGAAAGCCTGCAGGGTCTCCTGCTGCGATGATGGCAACCTGTTGCGCGCGTCCGCGTTGTCACCGGCGTTGCCCTGCACACCTGCTTGATGACACCAGTAAGGCCACACGGGACGCAAATCGAGCAACCAGGTCCCCTCCTGCCACGACATGAATCGCGGCGTGAGGGTTTCAGGATTGAAACCCTCAAGATTGACACTCTGCGGAAGGGAAGAAATGGCGAGGTAAAACATGGAACCTCCTGATCACCATACTTTTGTATGGTAACACTGGTGGTTCACATGTCAAGAGGACCGATCTCCAAAGGCTGGTGAGCCGCGCCACGAACGGTTTCCAGACGCCATCCAGAGCCAGCTGAGGCGACAACCCCGTTGTTACGTTGCCTGCAATTGACGCGCAAACGCGCCCATATGTTGCCGCGCCGGCCACTGAGAAAAAATTCCTGCAGCACCATGATGTGCGCGTCCAGCGTACGTGCCTGCCGCGCGATGAACGCCCATTCCTCGCTGCCCAGATGTTTTGGACTGTCGAGTACGATCAACCGGAACAACGGCTCAAGAAATACTGGTTTCAGGCTTTCCAGCGGCTTGCTGTCGGCAACAAAACGGATGAATCGCAAGTCAACCCCGCGCGCGCTCCAGGCTGGAGGATAAACATCAAGCCCGTCCTGGCCATTGACCCACAAGACCAGATTCTTGTCCGCCGTCGCGCTCGCGATGATGGCCAAGGCAATCTCGCGCGCGCCTTGTCCCGCCGGCATGCCCCACTCGCTGACCGCGCCTGTCGCAAGCCCGCCTTCCAGAAAGGCGTCGAGCGCGCCATGACCACTGGCGAATCGCGTCGGTTCATGGGCTGTCACTGTGGCAGAGGCGGCAGTGCGCACGCCATGTTGTCCCATGACATCCACGATATCAGCAATGCTTTCGGGTATTTGCGAAGATATTTCTGGCACCATATAAAGTTATGGTACCACAACCGGAGCCGCGAATCTACATCATCTGCCGCTGCAGCGCGATCACCTGGCCAATCACCTCGAACGGCTTGTCCCCGGCATAGATGGGCTTGAAACCGGGATTCTCGGGCTTCAGGTACCAGCCACGCGCCTTGTCACGCATGAGCCTCTTCACCGTCGCGTCACCGGACTCCGTGCGCGCGACGACGATCGTGCCCGACGGCGCGTTCTTGCAACTGCGAACCACCAGCCAGTCCCCGTCAAGGATGCCGGCCTCGACCATGCTGTTGCCACTCGCGCGCAACGCGAAGACTTCGCGCGGCGATGGGATGTTCTTGCCGAACATTGACGTCGACATGCGCAATGTTCCAACACGCTCCTCGACGGCCTCCAACGGATTTCCCGCCGGTACCGCGCCCAGACACGGAACCACCAGAGTCTCCGGCGTCGACTCCAGCGCCGGGTCCCGCAACGCCTCGCGAGTCACCGTCAGGCTGCGCGCGACTTGCTTCTCGGGGTTCTCAAGATAACCCTTGCGGCGCAGGGCGTTCACCAGGTCCTGGGCCGATCCGATCGCCGAGTAGCCCATGAATTCGCACAACTCACGCAGGGTCGGCGGCACGCCATTCTTGTGTGTCGAGGAACGGATGAAAGTGAGGGCCTTGCTTTGGGTCGCTGTGAGCTTTTCCATGTGGCCTCCTCAATTTCTTTTTTAACGTGAGCTCGCGCGCAACGCAAGTCGCGTCACTCGATGGCATGAGGCATCGAGCCCGCGTCCGGCGCATCCGAAGGCATCGCGCTACTGGAATCCGGCGTGACAGCACCCTTGACCGTCGCCTCGCGGAAAACCGTCACGACGCCGCGCCTCTCGCCGCCGAATCTGCGATATACCCAGGGAAAAGTCACCGTCTTGACCCTTTTAACGATCCGGATGGTCCCCGATGGATCCAACTGCGCGTCGCGATCCTGGTTGTCAAACGTCATCTTCGACGGATCCACCTCGACGCGCAGGGCACTGATGCGGCTCATGATCGCTTCACGCGTCGCTTCATCCGTGGCGACCGGATTGATGATATCCCACACAACGATCTGCAACCGTTTCTCGACAAAGTAAAAATGAGCAAAGCGGGCTGAGAGTCCCGCGATGACGAGCATGACCACGAATGTGATGTATTTGGCCATTTTCCGGTTGCCTCCCTGCGACGATCAAGACCTCAGCGCCCGGATCCTCTCGATCATGGGCGGATGCGAATAGTACCAGGCGGAATAAAGGGGATGCGCGAACGGCATGGAACTGCTCTTCTCACGCAATACCCGCAACGCGTCCACCAGATCGGCCCCCGTGCCCAGGGCGGACCTGGCGAACGAGTCGGCCTCGAACTCGTGCTTCCGCGAGATCCAGCACTGTGCCGGCTGGATCCAGAAGGAAAGAAGGCCCGACCACATCGAGAAGACAACGAGGGCGGCATGCGGTGTCACCGCGTCAAAATGAAACGCCCGGTAAAAAGGCGTCAACGGCAACAACAGCCCCAGCACATAAAAAGTGACGAACGAGAAGAATATCGAGCGCGCCAACCCCTTGCGGACATGATGCAACTTGAAGTGCCCGAGTTCGTGCGCCAGTACCGCGATCACCTGGCGTGGCGACAAGTCCTTGACCAGCGTGTCAAAAAGGACAATGCGCTTCTTTCCGAACACGCCCGTGAAATAAGCATTGCCGTGCGAGCTTCGACGCGAGGCGTCCATCACAAAAATGCCGTTCGTGGCGAAGCCAATCTTCTCTGCCAGCCGGTCAATGCCATCCCGGAGCTCACCGGATTCCAGCGCGTGGAACTTGTTGAACAGCGGCGCGATCAACACCGGATACGCCCATGACACCACCAGGCTGAATCCCGTCACGGCCAGGAAAGCATAGATCCACCACCATGCGCCGGCCCGCGCGATGAACCAGACAAGTACAGCCAGCAGAGGCCCGCCCAGGATCGCGCTGACCAGGATCCCCTTCATCACGTCCGAGAAAAAACCCGCCGGCGTCTGGCGATTGAATCCATGCTTTTCCTCGATGCGGAAGATCCGGTGCCACGACCACGGCAGACCCCATGCCATCCGCAACAACGCCAGCACAGCGAAGAAGACGAGGGCACGGGCGATGACCCCGGGAGTACCCGCGACGCCCGACGTCGCGCGGGCGGCGACGCCATCAACCCAGCCGAAACCACCGAGGCTGAGGAACCCGACCGATACCCACAAATCAACGGCCGATTCCACGCGATCAAACTTGAAACGGTCCTCGGCATACGCCAGTGACTTGCTCAAGTCCTCAGGCGTGACGCCAAGAGAGGCGCGCGCCTCTTGCTGACGCGCCTCGTCGTGCCATGTCGCGCGGTTGATTCTGCCCAGCCAGCTCTCGATGAGATACTGGACGACGGTGGCCGCGATGAAGATCGAGAACAATGTTTTTGGATCTGAAAAGGATTGTATGAACATGGGCAAGACGCTAGCAGACTGCGACTCAATTTAAAAGCGGACTCGCGCGACTCACGCCGCGTCTTCGCTGGCACTCTGTTCCAGGTATCCTGGCGGCAACTGGCGGGCCTTGGCATCGGGACCGCCGGCGGCCAGCAAGTAACTGTGGCCCGCTTGCTCCCACATCCGGTTACGCGCGTATACTTCACCGGCACGGTGATACCTTTTGCGGCGCAAGAACACTCCGGCCGCCTCGTGGATCAGGCCGGCGCGTTCCAGGATCGCCGCGGCCTCGCGGGCAAATCCAAGTTCCTCCAGGATCCTGGCCGCGTCAGACACACGATTTTCCCGGACCAGCGTCATGGCGCGCTCGTAAAGCTGCCGGTCCGACGCCTGCAGTTCCTGGCCCCGTGGCTTTTCGTGTGGCCTCGCGGGCTTCGCGCCAACTTCCTTGCGCGGCGAGGTCACCATGCGGCGACGCTGCCTGACCGCGATCGCCGCGTTCCAGACGAATCCGCCGACGCCGACCACGACACACAAAACCGCGAAGGCAACGATCACGTCAACAAGCACGTTTCACCGCCTTACATCTGGTATGTCACGCCGATCTGTGAATAGGTATCGAGGATGCCTTCCTGAATACCCCCTGGCTCCTGCTTCACACCCTGGGAAACCGTGTAAGACAACTTCAGCGAAAAGTTGCGATTCAAGCGAATGCCAACGCCACCGCCAAGATTGGGCACCGGGGGCAACGTGAAACTGCCGGTCTCACGCCCCTCGACCGTCATGATGTTGCTCGAGTATGACTTCACCACCGCGCCCGCGGACAAATACGGGATGAAAAGTTCGCCCGCGTACAAGATGACGTTGAGGTCAACGGAATTGGAAATGACGCGGGTCTGCGATACGTATTCGCCGTAATAGCCGGGCTGGCTTTCAAGGGCCTTGTACCCTGTGTTGTTGCTGAACTCCTGGCGATGGGTGTAACCGATGCGGAAATACTCGCCGAGGTCGACCGCGACCGATCCACTGCCGGCACGCGAGACGTAAGTCTGGTAAGGAACGTTGCTGCGCGATTGCGAGCCACCAAGGGTGAAATAGACCATGCCCATGGCGGGGGTCTCGATCGCCATGCCGCCCAGCGATGCCGCCAGTAAAGCGCCTGTCAGGAACACGCGTGGATTTTTAAGCATGATCGAAGTCTCCTTTGCCTATAGTATATCATTGTATGGGTGCCGGTTGGTGCGCAGCCCTTGCGGGCCAAGGGCCAGCGGGCGACGCGTGGAGCACAGCCCGCCGGATCAAGGGGAGTTTCATGACGGAAAGACCATTTCGCCAATCCGTTGTTGGCGTTTTCGTAAATGACCGGGGAAAGATCCTTCTCGGCGAGAGGTCCGACGCCCACGGCGCCTGGCAACTCCCCCAGGGCGGGATCGACGACGGGGAATCCCCTGAGGACGCCCTGCGGCGGGAAATGCGCGAGGAACTCGGAGTCAGCCGGTTCCAGATCGTTCGCGAGGGTTCGCGGAAGTGCCGCTACGACTTCCCGCCGGGGCTGGAGGCGCCAGTCGCGCGGAAGTACCGGGGACAAGAGCAAACGTGGTTCCTGCTGCGGTTCGATGATGGCACGGGGCCGTCTCTCGAATCCGCGGACGGAGAGTTCCGGGACTTCCGGTGGGAAGAACCCGCGAAAGCGCTCGCGGCAATCATCGAATGGAAGCGCCAGTGTTACGCTGTCTCTTATACACATCTCCGAGCCCACGAGACGCTACGCTATCTC
>CAWUNT010000047.1:0-10435 GCA_963923405.1 uncultured bacterium
CCACGGCTACGGTGGCATCTGGACGATTCCACCGGCGGGACTTCCACCCGCCAGAGTGTCTGGCCAGCATCGCTGCGTTCCAAACACGAAATGGAGTATTGCAGTTGGCGTGCCAACCGAGACGTCACTGCTTCAAGAAACGAGTGCCTTGATTCTGGGTGGGACGCTTTTCAGGCACCGAGCAATCGCGGCCCTCCTGATCGCAGTCACCCAGCCAAAGTTCCGCGGGAGACTTGGTGTCGTCAACGCTGATGATCGTGTACTGGTTGATGTTCCCGACACCATCACAGGAAGAAAGGTCACGCTCGACACCCGTGGTCCACGTCGAACCATCAGACGTGCAAACACCACCGTTGTTGTAAACCGTGGTAACAGCGTCATCATGAGACGTGATTTTCAAGCTGGTCACCTTGGCCGTGAGTTCCGTCGATCCAGACGGCTGGGACACAGCCGCGCCAAGGGTCATCGCGAAGACGAATTTTTGCTCGAGCAACAAGGTCTCGCAGGTTGAGTCGGTCGCATAGGTCTGGTTCAGGCTCAAGGAGTCTCCCGAGATGACGACATCCTGCTTGATATAGGAAGAACCATCGGCGGTCGCATGGCAGGCCTGGACCCAGGTTCCGGCCGACTGCTCAAGAACGGACTTGGTCTCAGATTCTTTTTTTCCGCAGCCGCCAACGACCGCGACAGAACCGATGATTGACACAAGGCAGAGAGATTTTGAGAGACTTCCCATGTTGCTGGCTCCTCAATGGCCGGAGGTGAAACAAAAATTCATTCATCTTCCAGCTTCGAGCACGCCAACGGCGGCGTCAACTTGGGCGCCAAAAAAATGACAGGGCAGGACCAATGCTGCGGTCCTGCCCCATCGTTTTACACGCCCCACATGACCGGACGAGGTCAATCAACGGTTCCGGCGCTATCCCTTCTACGCCAGGACCGCGGGGCAACGCGGTCTTATCACCGCGCCATACGCCGCCGGGCCATCTCGAACTTAAGGATGTCCTCAGCGTCTACTGGCTCACTGTCGATGTCAAAGTCGCGCTGCGCGCTGAACGCGTAGTTCTTGTCCATCGGATCAAGAAGGCGCAGCTGGCGCTTTGACTTGTGTCCCTTGAGCTTTTCCTTGTGACGTTTCAACTGCACAGCAAGTTTGTCGACCATGTGGTCGACCGAACCGTACATGTCCCCACAAGCATGCTCCACTTCAAGGTTGAAACCGTCGCCTCCCGCGAGGGTGCATTTCACTGAATGGTTCAAGTTATCCACAGAAAAAGTCACGTGAGCTTCAATTGGCTTGGTCACGAATTTGTTGATCCTCTCGGCGATCTTCTCCTCGGCGTATCGGGTGAGTGCTGGCGACGTGTCCATGTGCTTGAAAGCAAAGCGAAATTGCATCAGATACCTCCTGCAGAGCCGTTGCTCACTTTCAACAAAACAATTCCCACACAGGTTTCTTCGGCGGGCCGGTCCCGGGCATTAGGGGAATTCTTGGGACTTGCCAAAAGTGGCTATTTTCAATAATCGTTTTGGATAGATAGCCGGATCTGTATCGTTTTATTGCAGGGGACATTTGAGCTGTGAGCGCTTTCGACAGCCAGACACGCGCAACCGGAACGCCCGAGTCCAGGTCCGACGCAGAACTGCGCGCGGCGGCCGGCGCTGGCTCGACGCTGCGAGGCGAAGTGGAGCGTGTAACCTACGCCAACGCGGAAAACGGCTACAGCGTGCTGCGCGTTCGCGATACAGCGACAAATGTCACAGTGACCGCCACCGGGCACTTCGTGGACATAAAGCCAGGCGAGCTCTTCCAGTTCACGGGGACGTGGAGCTTCCACAACCAGTACGGCCGGCAGTTCAAAATTGACCGGGCCCTGCCAGTGCGTCCAACCTCGAAACCGGCGATGATCCGTTACCTGTCGTCCGGACTCATCAAAGGCATCGGTGAAAAAACAGCCGAACGCATCGTCGCCCACTTCGGCGAAGATACTTTCAAGATCCTGGATGAGAACCCTGCGTGCCTGATGCAGGTGAAAAGCATCGCGCGAAAGAAGGCGCAGGTCATCGTCGACGCCTGGCAGTCACAACGCGCCGCTGCCGACATCATGATGTTCCTGAACCAACACGGCATCACGCCGAATTTCGCGCGCAAGATCTTCAAACTCTACGGCGCTTCAACCATCGAGATTGTGTCGACGGACCCGTATCGCCTTGCCGAGGATCTTCACGGGATTGGTTTTCTCAAGGCGGACGCGATCGCCCTTAATGTCGGCATTGCCAAGGATTCACCGCAACGCGTGCGCGCGGCCGTCCTGTATCAACTGCAGCAAGCCGAGGAAAAAGGGCATTGCTACCTGACAAGTCCACAACTCATGGCGGGCCTCTCCGCGACACTGGACTTGCCGGAGGCAAAACTGGAAACCCGCCTCGAGGGCGAGCTGAAGGCATTGCAGAATTCGGGCGCGGTCATCACGGAAAAAGTCTACACACCGGTCGGCGAGTCCGCCGAAGGACATTACCGCGGGGAACTTCTGGCGGCGGAAGCCGATGTGGCAGACGGTATTGCCCGCCTGCTGGGCGAGCCCGTTGACGTGGACAACGAACGGGTCGCCAACTGGGTCGATCGTTACGTTGCCGCGTCAGGAACAACTCTTAGCGACGGTCAGTTGCAGGCAGTGAAATTCGCCGTACAGAGCGGCGTGTTCGTACTCACCGGGGGCCCGGGCGTCGGAAAAACAACCACAGCCAATGTGATCATCCGCCTGTTCAAGGCGATGGGAAAAAAGGTTGTCCTCGGCGCTCCGACAGGACGCGCCGCCCAGCGACTGAGTGAAGTCGCCGCGGAGAAGGCCAAGACCATCCACCGTATCCTTGAATGGGCGCCCGCCGTCGGTGGATTTACGCGCACCGCCGAAAACCCGCTGGAAGCCCAAGTCGTCATCATTGACGAAGCGTCCATGATCGACATCCGCCTGATGGCGAATCTTGTGAAGGCGCTGCCCGCGAAATGCCAGCTGGTCCTGATTGGTGACGTGGACCAGTTGCCTTCGGTCGGTCCAGGGAACGTGCTGCGCGATTTGATCGAGTGCCGGCAGGTCCCGTTCATAAAACTGGACCAGATTTTCCGCCAGGCGAACGAATCGCACATCGTGCGCACAGCCCACACGATCAACAAAGGACAGGAACCGGAATTCGCGAGAGACCAGGAAAGCCCCAGCGATTGCCAGTTCATCGAGGTTGAGACGTCGGAAGATGTCCTCGCCACGGTAAAAAAACTCGTATCATCAGATATTCCTGAAAAACTTGGACTGGATCCAGTGCGCGACATCCAGGTATTGACACCAATGAATCGCGGCGACCTCGGCACCCAGACGTTCAATGACGAATTGCAAAAACTGCTGAATCCGGACCGCGGTCCCGGCAACAATTCAAAGCGTGTTTTCCGTCCCGGCGACAAGGTCATCCAGCTGGTCAACAATTACGACCTTGGCGTTTTCAACGGTGACATCGGTTTTGTTCGCGAGGCCGGAGTCGAGGGCGGCAAGGTCCTTGTGGCATTTCCCGACGGACGTCTCGTGACCTACGGCAATGACGAAGTTGGCGACCTGCGCCTTGCGTATGCCATCACCATCCACAAGTCACAAGGCAGTGAATTCCCCGCGGTCGTAATCCCGGTTTCGATGCAGCATTACATCATGCTGCAACGGAACCTCATCTATACCGGCCTGACCCGCGCGCGCAAATTCGCGATCTTCGTCGGATCCAAACGCGCGCTCGCCTACGCCGTCCGCAACCAGGTCTCAGCCAAGCGCCAGACACAGCTCATCGAACGCCTGCGCCGCTCTTTGCGGATGGGATGACACGCTACACAGAAGGAATCAAAATCGGGCCCATGAAATCCCGCGGGCCAGGATTTCCTCCCGGACAGAAGGCGCGCAAGCCGCTGCCATTTCACCAGACCAGTCAAAATCCGCATATGCCCAGGGCATGGACCTGCGCAATGAATCGTCATCAAAACCGGGATGCAGCATCAGCTCCGTCGTCCCGGAAGGAACGCGAGCGACGAGATCCCGCAGCGACGCGGGATCTTGATGACCGCAGCGCAAAAAACCGGCGAATGAATCGGCGTACATGATCCCGGCCGCACGGCACTTGCGGGCAAACAGCGAACCGAGTGCCGAGTAAGGCAGACTCAAAACGCGGCGTGAAAGTGTCGTTGGCTGGTGAATCAAGCGATGCGGGACCCGGAGATTTTTTATCCGGTATTTCTTGCACAGGCGGATCACGATCCCGGAGATACCCGGGAGGATATGCAAGTGCTGTGTTGAGTTGAGGAACGGGATCGCGTCAACTGAGGGGAAAAGTTGATGAAACCTCTGGATCTGAGCCTCAAATTCAGCCTCAAGTTCCGGAAACCGGATGTTCCCGGACAGATAGCGGCGCAAAAACGGGCGCCAGTGACGGTGCAGGCAAACACGCCCATCGCCAAAGTACGACCCGGAATCGGTTATTGATGATCCCGCGGACGTCAACGCGTAACCCTCGACGATGCCGAGGTGCAGGCCAATCTGAAGGTTCGGGTTCCGCGCGGCAAGTGCCACGGCTTCATCCGTTGCGGGCGCGTTGACCAGCAAGGCCGTCGCCGTGACAATTCCGTCGCGGTGAGCCTGGACGATTCCCCGGTTGATCAGGGGCGAGAGTCCGAAGTCGTCGGCCGTGACGATCAAGCGGCGAGCTTGCGCAGTTTCTGCCTCAACCTTCACGAATCTCACCGATAGCGCGTTCCACGAAATAGGTCGGGCGCCGCTTGACCTCATGATAAATCCGGCCCACGTAAAGGCCCACGATCCCGGTGAACAGGACCTGAAAAGCGAACAACATGAGTTGCAAGCTGATCAGGCTGAGCCATCCGGGTACCAGATGGGCCTTGCCAGACAGCGCGAGCAGCGTACAGATCGCAAGGTACGTCCCACCCGCCACAAGCATCACCAGGCCAGCAAGAAATGGAAGTCGCAAGGGCCATGTGCTGAAGGAAAAAAGTCCGTCGAACGCGAGTTTCATGGACTTCTTCAAAGTATAAGATGCCTCGCCCGCAAACCTCGGCGGGCAATCGAATTCAAGGTCACATTGCCGGAATCCAATGTAGGGAACCATGCCACGCAAAAATGGCGAAACCTCAGGCATGGACAGAAGGGCGTCCACCGAGCGCCGGTCCATGATCCGGAAATCCGAGGCGTTGGGAGTGATCTTGACCGGGGACATGCGATTGAACAGCATGTAAAAAAACCTGGAACAAAAATCCTTGCCGGGAATTCCCGACTGGGAATTCTTGCGCACGCAATGCACCACGGACCATCCGGAATCGAGGCGGGCGACCAGGTCCGGGATCAATTCAGGTGGATGCTGCAAGTCGCCATCCATCATGATGATCGCATCACCTCGAGCCCGGCGTATCCCGCAAAGGAGAGCTGCCTGATGCCCGGCATTCCGTGACAGCGAGACGCATTTGACACGCGGATTGGCGCGGTGAGCCGACTCGATCAACTCGTAAGTCCGGTCCGAAGACGCGTCATCGACAAAGACAATCTCGTAGTCCTCGACAACGCCCCCCGGCATCCCCTGACCCATTGACATGACGGACTCTACGCGACGCAGGAATTCGACGACACAGGACTCCTCGTTGTGTACGGGAACAACGATGCTCAGGAGCGGGATGGATTTTCTGGTCATGGGCGTGGCCATGGCCCGTATGGAACCACATGGCCCCGGGACAGGCAATCTTCAATGTAAGGCATGACTTGGATGGCCAACTGTCAGGGTGCGCCGTGATAGATCGCCTGGTCGTGACCCTCGTAAGGCCCGGGAACAAGTGCCTGATCTACAAGGAATTTTTTGATCGCGTGCCGGGCATAACGGATATTGTAACGCTTCAGGATCTCGTAACAGGCAAACATCATCAGGTCAGCCGACTGATACCGGCGCGAAACATTGAACGCCAACGCCGTCTTCAGGAGTTTGTTCAGGGATTTTTCCATCGCCGGATCGGTAAGTCCCAGGGCGGGAACCTTCAACTTGCGCATCAATTCAAGTGTCTGGTGCCGGTCATTTGACGCTGGAATGATCTTTCGCCCCGTCACCAGCTCAAAAAGGATCAGTCCGGCGCAGTAAATGTCGGTTTGCTGGACGATTGGCTCGTTCGAGATGTGTTCCGGGGAGTAATACCCGGGCGTTCCGATCATGTAGTTCCGGTAATCCTCGACTTCAAGGCGGCAAGCCAACCCGAAATCCGTGACGAGGATGCGTCCTTTCTTGTCGATCAGGTAATTGGCGGCCGACAAGTCCGAGTGGATCGTGTCATGCAAATGCAGGTGATCGATTCCTTGAAGCATGTCGATAACAATACACAGCCCCACTAGCGGCGGAACGCGTTTCACTTGCTTCAAGAACGAGTATCCGGACCAGCCGTCAACAAACTCAGTCACAATGTAACAGTCAGGCGGGTTGAAGAAGCTGTCCAGGTAACTCACGATGTGCTTGTGGTGCAAACTCGAGACAATCAGCAACTCACGGTGGAAAATCCCCAGGAACTTGCTGTTTCGCGCGTACTTGTCATGAAGGACCTTGATCGCGACGGAATTCCCGTTGCGTTCATCAATGCCGCGGAAAACCCGACCAAGCCCTCCGACACCAACTTCGGCGATGACCTTGTAAGGCCCGATCTTGGCCGGGATGTTTTGCGCTGTGGCTGACTGGTTCGATGACACTGGTGACGGAACTCCTGCGATGGAAAATTCCACAGCGGATTCATCGGCATGAAAAAGCCCGGTCCAAGGCCACCTCGGGCCGACCGGGCTGAAAAAAACACAAAAAACCGAATTTTAGCGAAGGACTTCGTCAACTTCCTCAACCACATCATTGGAAGAGGAGATCTTCTTCAGCTCCCCGAGCAGCAAAGTGACGGCCGGGGTTTTATGCCTGCGGGCAGATTCCACATACGCGATCTGCGCCCACTGCGGCAGACGTGACATCATGATCGCGACCTGGGCCCGGTCGCGCGGCAAGTAAGCCTCAATCGCAGCCTGAGCCAGGTCCGCAAGGGCATTGTTGCGGGACACCGCGTAATAAACGAGCTGCTCCGCGTGGGGATGCGACAATGGCGCCGGATGCGACTGCAGGTGTTTCAGGGCGATCAGGCAGGTGTATACGTTGACGGAGTTCTGGGTCAGCTGGCGCAACTCCTCGGGCGAAGCGATGGCCAGGTAATCAATGAAGTCGGACGACGCCCGTTCCGGATCCAGCTGTGCCATGGAGAGCGCGAACGCCTCCTGCCCCGTGGTCATCAACCCCTGACGCACCATGGTGTACGCTGACTTCATCCCGTTGGCCTGAACTGCCACAGCCATCTGTGGGATCAGGACTGTCGCCTCGTCGTTCTCGCTGATGGCGCGACCAAGTTCCCGCTCAATCGCCATGGTCAGGGCCCGAGAAGGCATCGCCGCGGCTACCTGCCACCCCATCTGCCTCGCGACAGGACGCCCCGAACTGACAAGATTCTCAAACAAGCGCACGGATGCTGGCAACGGGGAACCCTGATACAACGCGACAGCATTGGCGAGGCGAATGTTGTCGTACTTGATGATCCCGTCCTGGATCGCGGATTCCAGGGCTCTGTGCGCCGCGGGCCATTGCTTCCGCTGTGTCACCAGTCGACGCGCGTCCTCGATGGTCTGGCCACCACGATTCACCGCGACCTCAATCGCTTCTTCCACGGTGGTCTTGGAGTCAAATCGAACCCGCGCGGCCCCGCCCGACACTGTCGCCGCGCGGAAAGCCTCGTCCTCCCTGGCGCCAAGCTGACCCGGCGCCGGCAATGAACCACTGGCCGGTCCGTTGGATGCGTTCAGGGACCGGATCCCGTCTCCCGGCTGTTGCAGGCTGACACAAGAGGAAGACATCGACGACAGGAGCGCCGAAACCGCGCATACGAGGAAGGCATTCAATTTATGGCTCATGACTTTCCCCTGCTTCCAGTAACTTGAAGGTGACTGAACCACCAAACGATCGCGCCAGCAACTCCGCATGAGACGCCGCATCAAAGCCGCGTCCCGCAACATGAACGACTACCGTGCCGGATCCTGCAAATTGTATCAGGGAAACCTGACCACGCAAAAACATCCGGGCCAGGGGCGCGGGCAGGATTGCGGTCACTGGATTGTCCCCTGATGATCCCGCGCGCGACGGGTGACCCTCCAGCCGGACGCCAAACGCACGGGCCATTCGCGCGATAAAACGCTCCGGAACATCTGCGATACGCCGCATTCGCGGATCGCCATCTTCCACCTGCCCGAACGCGATCATCGCCCGCAAAAAACGCAAGTCGCGTTGCAACCGCAATCCCCAACCGGCCAGAAGAAGAACCACGATGGCAGACGTAACATGAAACACCAATGCGAGGCTCACCCCCATCAGGATTCCTCCCGTGCATGCCGCGTCCAAGTGGAAATTCGCCGAAGGAGCACGCAGAAGACCGGCAATAAAAGGGCAAACAACAGACCTGTGTCGCGAGTCGCAATTCCCGGAGACGGCGCCACGTGGCCACACCCCGGGGACACGCGTTGCAGCGCATCCGGCGTGTATGCCCCGGTCTTCTCGCCGGCAAGCGCCGCCGTTGCCTGAACCAGTCCGGAACCAAGCAACGGACGCGGCACTGGCTCTCCCGCGATGCGCGCGTAATAGTACTGGTAATTGAGCATGTTGCTGTCCGCGCTGTAGATGGCGGGATTGGCTGTGGAAACAAGACGCTCGCGAATCGCTCTCGCGGAAATTCCCCCGTCATACGCGACCAGCAATCCCGCGACACCGCTCACAACCGGCGCAGCCATTGACGTCCCGGATTTCTCGAGGGTGGATCCTCCGGGGACTGTTGCCAGGATTTGCGTGCCTGGCGCCGCGACATCAACCCAGTTGCCAAAGTTGCTGAACAAAGCCTTGTTGTTCGACGAGTCCAACGCTGAAACCGCGACCACATCGTTCAACGCGGCCGGATAGGAACGAAGCATCGTGTCCTCGTTACCGGATGCGGCGATGACCACAATGCCGTTTCCAGCGCGACGCAGACTCGCCACGATAACGGCGATCGCGCGATTCCGCTGGAACTGTCCGAACGACGCGTTCACGACACGAATCGCGTTGGAACTTTTACTCCGGAATAGCGAGACATACTTCAACCCGGCCAGCTGGGACGCGTCGGATATCCCACCCTCGGTACCCGTTGCCTTGACCGGGACGATCTTGCAAAACGGGCAGACACCCGCGGGCCCCGTGACGGAATCACCGCTGCCCGAATACTCCGCGGCGATGATGCCGGCCACGTGGGTCCCGTGATTGCAATTATCCTCGACTGTCTCATCAGAAGATGGACAGGCCATGCCGGGACCTGTCGTGTAATTCGGATACACATTCCCGTCCCCCAGCAACCCGCCACCCATGGCCGTCACGTTGCAACCGTGAACGTCGTCCGAGCAGCCGCTGGCACCCGGACTCGGATTGGTGAAAATGCGGTTTTTCAACTGCGGGTGCTCATAATCGACACCGCTGTCAATCACAGCGATCAGCGGCGGATTCGACAAGATGTCGGCATTGGATGGAACACTGTCAGCCGGCCTCGCCCCGATCTTTGTCAATGCGCTGGCCACTCCGATGGCCTTCAAATGCGCGAGCCTTGATTCCAGGGAACTGTACGCCGTTGCCCATGTTGCGAAACTGTCGTCATTCAGCGAAGACAGCTCACTGATACCGTTGGGATCAGCGAACCATATCCGCCCACCTGCCTCCCACTCTGCCAGAGTTGCGGAGGCCTCCGCGTCAGAGACAAAATCAACTTTCGCGATCGCCGCGACGGCTGTTGGATTGGTGGATTCGTGGACGGCGGGCATCACCAGTCCACGCAACTCATCACCGACTTCCGGAGCACTGATGTCGGCCGCCGTGATGAAATCGATCGACTTGACCCGGGGATCGCTCAAGAAAACAGAACTCAAGGAAGGCTGGTGGTAGCGAACCTCTGACCGGAAATTCGCGAACTCGAGGGATTCCGGGCTGGAATTCGCGCGAAACGCGACGATCCACGACCCCGGCACGCGACGCGAACCGCGGGCCTGACGCGAATTGGCCCCGGGCCCCCGAAACAAACCTTGTTCGTCCCACTGGTGAGGCGCCGGCAAGGTGTCACCATCACGGCCACATGCCGGCAGGACAGACAGCGACATCAAGGCAAGCAGCGATAACGCGTTCACCAGCATCGGCGGATGGAGCATCGATCGAATCAAGGTGGCCTCCCGGCGGCATCTGGTATGATCCCAATGCCAAGTCAGCAAAGCAAGGGGAACACGCCATGTGGAAAACGATGCACATTGATGGCAAGCCAGCCCTGATC
>CAWUNT010000048.1:0-10344 GCA_963923405.1 uncultured bacterium
TGGGCCTGCCCATCGGTTTATGGCTGTGCTTCGGGCGCGGGATGAACATCCTGGGGCTGTGGATCGGCCTGGCAACCGGCCTCATTGCCGTAGCCATCTGGTTGCTGCATGTCTGGATCAGGTTAAGTCATCAAAAAAAATAGCGCGCCCCGAGACGTATTCCGTGAATAGCCCCCGCGGTCCCGTCCCATGTTTTTCCATTATCCGACTCACTGCGACTGACTCGAGGCCCATAGACCAAGCCCAAAGTCGAATCTACGACACGTCCCTCCGCAAACTGCCAGCGCCGGGTGTGACGAAGACCCAAAAGGCTCTGGCCGACGGAGGCTGGACTGACGGAATCCGCTGTCCCGTAAAACGCGGGCTGCCAGGACCAATCCAGGCCAAACAAGTCATCGTCGTACAATTTCTCAACCGAGAAATCGTACGAGGCTTTCGTGTCAAGCCGGTGATCAATCCGGTAGTAGTCGTGCCATGACAGCGCCAATCCCGCGCTCATGTAGGGAAAAGTCTGAGGCAGCGCTCGTGAATACCCGATCTTGACAACCCTCTCCTGCTCAATCGAACCGTCGGCACCCTCGTCCCGCTGAACCTTTGGTCGATACGTGATTCCTATCTCGTGCGCTTCAGTTCCAGGGACGCGCCATGCCGCGGACCACTGGACTTGACTGTACTGTATGCTTCCGTCCCTCACGGTCGCCTGTCCCGCCGTGGATTTGGCATGCTGTGCGGACGCGATCAACTGGGCCGCGATCGAAAGGTTATCGAGGGGCCGCGCGCCGAACAGGATCCTGAGGTCCCGCGTGGAGCTATTTGACCGGTAATCCAATGGGTATTGCAGGGCTTCGCCATCATCCGTCAACAAACCAAGTTTCCCGCTCGCATTCCGGGTCTCGTCCGCTACGGACAATCCAAGACGGGCTCCCAGAGTACCGGGTCCGAGGTCCTGACTGACGATTGACAGCGCCGCGATGTAGTTCCTCGAATCCAATGACGCGCCGACATCGCCCCTCAGGCCTCCTTGTGTCGCCTGCCTCCAGGCGAAGAAAGAAAGCCCGGTGTACCCCTCGCCGTTAAACAGCGTCCCGGCCGGATTGATCACCACGCCATCCCGCGAGGGAAACTGAAGATCCCCCGCTGCGCGCGGGCCTGGCGCGCTATCCGATTCACGGGTCTCGGCAAGTGCAAGTCCGGAAAAACAAAAAACAGCCAATGAAATCATCGCCATGAAGCTTGGATTCCACCTTTTATGCACGATCTGGCTCCATGAAATCGAAAAAAATTCTATTAACTGGCCGGCCAAGTCTAACACTTCCATTATAACCCGGGTTAGAAGCTGCGTGTCTTCGAGCTCATCCGTGCCGAAGCCAAAAAAAACAAACCCGTCAAACCAAGGCAAAGGAAAGAAACCCATGTCAGCCACCAGGATCGCAGCCCTCGTCATTACCCTCGTCACGATGTCCACCCCGTCTTTGGCCGCTGGCGTTCACCAGAGCCCGGCCATCGAAACGTTGTCCGAAAAGAGCGCTGTCATCGAGGAACTCGAGACCAGCAGGACCATGGGTGGAATCAACCCGGATTATTTCGCGTGGGTCGTCAAAGGCCGAATTGAACTCGGATTCAATCGCTGCGACGCGGCTGGCCGCACAGCAGAACTGAAGACCAGGAAAATCGGCGAAGACCTCGTCGTCCATGCTCAAATCAAGAAGAGCCCCGGGGAATCCTCACGGATTTGCTCCATGCAGTTTGAACCCGTTTTTGTCGATATCGAGCAAACGGTTCGCGGGGCCCGCTCCGCAACAGGCATGATCTTGATCCTGAATGTCGACCGCAAAGGCTCGCACGAGGCACTCAATCCGTAACGGAAGTTCCCTAAAAAAGAGAACGCTTTCGCAGGATCGAGACAATCACCAACAACGCCAGACCTGTGCCTGCCACGATCGCCATCAAGGCGGGCACAGGTATCCCCAACGCGGTCCGCCCGTCAGTGGCATGCGCCAGGATCGCCCCCGACACGAACAACCCCGACGAGATCACTCCCAGGGCCATGCGTGCCGATGTCCGGTCGAGGACATCCGCGACAATTTCGATACTCTCACTTTCAACCTGGATGCGAAGGTCGCCATCGAGAGCAGCCTTGAGCAACCGGCGCAACTGCAGTGGCGCGTGACGCAACAAGGCGGCAGCGTCTCTCGCGATGACAATTGCCTGATCACGCAACTTCTCAGGTGAATACAGATCATTCACGATCTTTGAAGTGAACTTCTCACAGCTGGCGAAAATATCGAAATCAGGATTGAGGTGCAGCCCGATCCCCTCAAACGACACGAGTGTCTTGATGAACATGATGAGTTCCTGGGGCATCGGAACTCCGTGACGCGCGGCGATGCGCGCAAGGTCAAACAAAACCCCGCCGGACCGGATCGCCTTCAGGCGCAGGCCCACGAACGGCGCGACAGCGTTCGCGATATCATGCTGAAAACCTTCCAGATCAAAATCCGGCGATGGTTCAGACAATTCAACGAAGTGCTGGACCATGCGCTCGAAATCCTCAGAGACCAGAGCGACCAGCAGTCCAGCCAGATGCTCACGCGTGGCCCTCGAGATCCTCACCACCAGGCCAAAATCAAGCACCCCCACCCGGTTTTCCGGCAAAACGAGCAAGTTTCCCGGATGCAGGTCTCCGTGATAGAGACCGTCCACGAATACCATCTTGAGAAACATTTCGAGTCCCTGCTCGACGAGCAGCACCGGATCCAGGCCCAACCTCTGGATCTCCGACTTGTCCCATGGCGATGTCCCCTTGAGGTAGCTCATCGTCAGGACGCGCGGAGTTGTATATGCCCAGAAAACCCGGGGAATCACGACATAATCAACGGCCCTGAAGTTGGCAGCGAACTTGCTGGTGCTGCCTGCCTCCCGGATGAAATCCAGCTCACTTGACATCGCCCGGCTCAGTTCCGCAGCCATGGTGGAAGGGCGAATAGAACGCAATTCAGGGGAATATCTCTCGATGATTGACGCGAACGTCTCGATCAACTGAAGATCGGTCTCAATCTGCTGTTGAATGCCCGGACGTTGAACCTTGATGACCACTTCCTCACCAGAAACCAGCGTCGCTTGATGCACCTGGGCAATGGAACCAGCCGCCAGCGGTTCATGCTTGATGTCCAGGAAATCAACGAGCTTCTCCGGCCCCAGCTCCTCCTCCAGCCGCCGGCGAATGACCGCGTATGGCAGAGGTTCAACTTGCGTGTGCAACTTCCGGAGTTCTGTCAGGTATTCCTGAGGCAACAAGTCCTCACGGACTGCCAGGACCTGGCCCAGTTTCACGAAGGCGGGACCCAGTTCCTCAAATGCCCTGCGCAAACGCTCAGGCAACTCCATGTCACGAACCGGGGCAGGCTCCACTGTCGATTCCGCCTGAGCCTTGCGGAATTGATCGGGCGTCAACCAGCGATCCAGTCCGGACTCACGAATGAATGTCCAGAAACCGTGACGGGCAAAGACGTTGACGATCTGCGCCATGCGCCCGACATTGCGCACGCGGCGGCCCAGTTTCAGGTTCAAGGCCAGGGGTATTCTTCTTGATCTCTGTGGAGCCATGGACGGGGACTCTCGGACAAGAAAATAAAATTCAATACGTCAGCACAGCACCGGCATCCGCTCAATGAGGACTCAGCGCCCGCAGGCGAGCCGTCGCCACCCGGGCCTTGACCTCGATTTCGGCCATTTCAGATTCCGGGTCGCTGTGCACTACGATACCGCTTCCAGCAGCCAATTCATACCGGACATCCTGGTTCGGCAACCTGATCCCGGTCAAAGTCCGGATAAGCACGGAGGAATCAAATGCGCCGTCTGGACGCCAATGAAACGCGTGCCCCATGTGAAAACCGCGCTTGCGGCCCTCGAGACGCGCGATTGCCTTCATGACCTCTATCTTGGGGGCACCTGTGATGGAACCAGCCGGACACGCTGCCCCGATCAAACCTGCCAGAGTCATCCCCGGTCGCAGGATTCCCCTGACCATCGCGTGCAGATGGTGAACATTGGCGTGCGAACGCAACTCCTGACGAACGGGCACTGCCACCGAACCGGTTTCACAAATCCGGTTGAAGTCATTGCGCATCAAATCGACGATCATGTGCAATTCAGCCAGGTCTTTGGCGCTGGAAAGCAACTCTCTCGCGTTGGCAGCATCCCGGACCGGATCCGGATCCCGCGCGATGGTCCCCTTCACTGGATAAGTCTCGATGGTTGTTCCTCTTAGAGAAACAAATTGCTCGGGACTGAATGAAACCACCCTGAAAACATCGCCGGCACGGTCCCTGCCGGTGTCCACGAGGACCGACCACGCGCCACCGGCGCGCTCAATCCGACACTCCGGCCATCCCGGGGGTGGAGCCCCGTCAATCTTGAAGTACCGCAACAGGTTCAGCTGGTAAAAACGCCCTTCACGTATCGAGTCAATGACGATTCTGGCCTTGGCCAGGTAATCGCTGTCGGCCGCATCCGGAACGCAGGCCGCGTGCCACACTTCCCAACCTCGATCCTGCGGCAATTCCCGGACACGATCCAGACGCTCATCCAACCAGCCCGACGCGACATGAAGATCCCCCGGCGGGGCGACAACAGTAACCTTTTTTCGATCGCGGTCGAACAGGAGGCCAGACTGAATGGCAAATGCCCGGGACAAACCAGGGCGGAAGTTTTCTTGAACCTCCCCCTCTTCCTGATATGCCGTTGCCACGAGGTCATCGTAGGACAAGATTCCCGCCAAACCACAGACAGCCTCCGGAATCGAACGGGATGGGGGCCCACCAACCAACTTTGCTGCCAGCAGGCGGTCCAACGGCACTTCGTGCCGCTTGAGGCTGAACATGGCCGACGATGCGCGACCGCCGAGGAAAATATTGTCCCCCCGGTCAACCGGATGCGCGGTGCTGAGTAGCAGAAGGTCCAGCAACCTCGCCACGTATCCAGCGGACGGTCCGTCCGGGAAGCCGTGATTCAAATTGTGGCGCGCGAGGATTGCCTTGGCGTCCAGAACTTCAATTTGTTGCATTTAGAACCTGTTCATCTAATATCCACCGGGAATTCGCGAGAGAATTCAGCGACGATTTTGCACTTTGCATGAGGTTCACAAAGATGGGAATTGAAATTGCCGGATTCAAGTCGGTCGGGGTTGTTGGCGGGGGGCAAATGGGCGCGGGAATCGCGCAAGTTTGCGCGACTCACGGATTGCAGACAACCCTCGTAGACATCAGTGACAACCAGTTGCAGAAAGCGCGCGCTGGAATCACGGCGTCCCTCGAAAAACTCGCCGCCAAAGACGTGATCACCGCCACTGCCCGGGACGGGGCGCTCAAGTCACTGTCGTTCAAAAACGACATGCAAGCCCTGGCGGGGTGTGACCTCATCATTGAAGCCATCACGGAGAACGAGCGGGTCAAGGTCGAGGTCTTCCAGAAACTCGACAAGATCGCCCCGGCCAGCACTGTTTTCGCCAGCAACACATCATCGATCCCGATCACCCGCCTCGCGGCCACGACAACGCGCCCGGGCAACTTCATCGGGATGCACTTCATGAACCCCGTTCCGTTGATGAAACTGGTGGAAATCATCCCCGGACTCACCACTTCCGCGGAAACAACAAAACGCATCCTCGACCTCGCCCACGCGCTGGGCAAGGAGACATCCCGCAGCGCGGATTACCCCGGATTCGTCGTCAATCGCATCCTGATGCCGATGATCAATGAGGCTTTCAACGCTCTCATGGAGGGGGTTGCCACCGCGGAGGACATCGACAAGGGGATGAAACTCGGCACCAACCAGCCCATGGGGCCATTGACCCTGGCCGACTTCATCGGACTGGACACTTGCCTCGCCATCATGCGTGTCCTGCACGACGGACTCGGAGACCCACGCTACCGGCCATCGCCCCTGCTCGTAAAACACGTCGAAGCCGGCTGGCTTGGTCGCAAGACGAAGCGCGGCGTGTACACCTACTGAGAGGGAACTCAAGTGCAATTGGACTTCACCAGGACTTACGAAACCCTGCTCGTCGAGACGACCGCCCAAGGCGCGGTAGTCCGCATCACGATCAACAGGCCTGCGGTTCTCAACGCCTTGAACAAGACGGTCTTGTCAGAGCTGCGGACCGTCCTGTCGACGATCGCAAGCACCCGGGATATTCGCGTTGTCACTCTGGAAGGAGCGGGCGAAAAGGCGTTTGTTGCCGGCGCGGACATCGCGCAGATCAAGCAGCTGAGCGCGACCGAGGCCCTGACTTTTGCCGAACTTGGACAAAGCGTCACCAGCCTGATGGAATCGATGCCGCAAATTATTGTGGCGAAGATCAAGGGATTTGCCTTGGGCGGCGGATGTGAGCTGGCCATGGCTTGCGACATCATTGTTGCCGCGAGCAACGCCAGATTCGGGCAGCCGGAAGTAAATTTGGGCCTCGTCCCCGGTTTCGGTGGAACTCAGCGCCTTGCTCGACGCGTTGGCCTGCCTGTTGCACTCGACATGATTTGTTCCGGGCGCGGGCGCACCTTGAAAGCCGAAGAAGCCCTTCACGCCGGACTGGTTTCGCGCGTCGTGGAAGTAGAGCAACTTGAGACGGAAACATCGGCCCTGGTGGAGGCCCTGTTGGTGGCGGCCCCGGACGCCGTCCGGACTTGTAAACGGCTGGTGCGGGATAGTCTCAACATGGAGTTGGGTGCGGGCTTGCGTGCGGAGGCAGGTTCTTTCGCTCACTGCTGGCCAGTTGGTGAAGCCGCCGAAGGCATGCAAGCATTCCTGGAAAAACGCGCGCCTGCATTTGGCGCGAAGCGGCCCCAGCCTTGACCTTGCGAGCGATCGCCCTTAACGTTTTAGCACGGACAATCCGGCGCGCGTTTCAATAGCTTTTTTCATTTCGATTTGGGGGTTCCATGAAAGATTTCGTCGGCAGACTGCAGAAAGATTTGGCGCACCTTCAGAAGACCTTGAAACAAGAAGGCGACGACCTCGTCAAGAAGCTGCGCACAGCGACAACCAGCAAAAACCTCAAGGCAACAGGCAGGCAAATCGAGAAGATGGTGGAGCAGCGCCTCAAGAAATTCGAGCCTCAAATGAACCGGGTTCTGTCTGACTTGCGCAAGAATGCCAAAAAGGCTGGTCTGGACATCGACGCGATCGAGAAAAATGTTCGCGCGACCCTTGGCGTGAAGGCGCCAGCGAAAGCAAAGAAAAAGCCTGCTGCTAAAGCTCGCAAGGCTCCGGCTCGCAAGCGCCCCGCGGCGAAGCGCGCTCAGGCGCATTCCTCAACGCACGAGCCGTCCGTCAACTGATGCGACTTCTGGCCTGGTACGACCTTAACAAGCGCGCTCTGCCTTGGCGGGTCGACCAGGCCAGCCCACGTGATCCATGGCGTACCTGGGTCAGCGAAGTCATGCTTCAACAGACGCTGATCCCGGTCGTGATCCCTGCCTTCAATCGATTTGTCGCGAAATTTCCCGATGTATTCGCGCTGGCAAGCGCAAGTGAAGATGACGTGCGCCCACTGGTCAAAGGACTTGGCTATTACCGGCGCTTTGGAATGCTGCACCGGGCAGCCAAAGTCATCGCGGAAATGTCCATTAATGGAAAACCGGCGTGGCCCAAAACCCAGGAGGGATGGAAAGCCCTCCCGGGAATCGGCGAATACACGTCAGCTGCCATTTCCAGCATCGCATTTGGCGTACCAGTGCCGGTGATTGATGGAAATGTCGAACGGGTGCTATGTCGATTGGCTGATATTCGCAAACCACCGAACCTGCCGGAATTGAAGCCAGTTTATCGTGAGATGGCTGGACAAATGATGGAGAATCCAATTGCCCGGGCACGCCCGGGTGATTTCAACCAGGCCATGATGGAACTTGGCCAGCGGGTTTGCACGCCGTCAAAACCTGACTGCGGAAACTGTCCCCTGTCCAGGCAATGCAAATCACGCAAAGCCCAAAGCCAGCACCTCGCGCCAGCACCGAAAATCCGCCCCCAATATGAGAACGTCAGATTGAGCATGATCGTCGGGATTCGCGCGGGACGATCCGGCAATCATCATGTCGCATTATTCCGGCGTGATGAAAAAAACAGATTCCTTAAAGGCACCCGGGGCTTCTGGTACGAAGCCGACGGATCTGCCACTGGCACCTTGTCTGGTAATTCCATTGGCACCTTCAAGCACTCAATCACCAAACACAAGATAACAGCTGAAGTTCATTTGATGGAAATACCAGCAACCGCGGAATCCGGGACACGATGTCCGCTGGCCTCGTTGACAAAACAAATCCCCGACTGGATTCCAGCCGGGGATGTCGAGAACGAACTGATTTCAAATCTTGATGCAAAAGCCTGGCGACTTATTCTTCGTCGGCGCCAGCCTTGAAGTCACCGCCTGCCTTGACGTTGAAGCCACTGACGATCCCGCTGACGTCCAGCTTGACCGCGCCGAGGACAGGCACGCCCTCATAGATCGCGGCGCGAACCTGCAAGTTCTCAACGTCCTGGCGTGTTCCGAGACGAGACTCCGCGGCCATCGAAAGCATGTCGCGCGCAACGGTGAACATGCCGCCAAGGCTGCTCTCAGCGGAATACGTCTTCACGTCGTAAATCAAGATCTTGTCGCAGTGCGGATAAAAGTTTCCATCCATGGTGCGGGCATCGACGAAACCTTCGTGGCGAACCTTGAAATCAGGTCCGATGAAGGAACCATTGGCGCGCAGGTTCTTCATGAATTCAGGGGAGAAGTATTCCGCCGGGACCATGACTTTCTGGGTTCCCTGCTTGCGTCCGACCATCTGCACATTGAAATCGTAAGCAAGGCTGGATTCATAGGCGGGACCACTCTTGTGACCCGGGACATAAGCATCGACGGTGACGTCAACTTTTCCGCTCATGATCATGCTGGAAGTACGGGACGGATTGCGGTCGAGGTCGTAGTGAGCCCTGTCGCCGACCGGCGAAGCGAACGCAACATTTGTGGACACGAGTGTGGCAACGGCCAATGAAAGCATGGTCTTGGAAATATCGAATCGCATGAGGCCTCCGGAAAGGTGACCGGCGAGAGCCCGGTCCAGTTTGCAGATAATCTCTTTAGCTTTTGCGGTAATTTTAACCTATTCCCGCGCGTTTTAGGGGACTTTCTTCTCGATAAACATTCAGGTAGCATGCGGCAGAATTTCGGCCGAAGCCCGAAAATGGATCGCGGAATTCGTAAAAAGGACAATGTTTATGCCTATTTATGCATACAAATGCCACACTTGTGGCAAGGACTTTGAAATTCAGGCCAAAATGTCCGACCCGGCTCCCGCGAGGGGCGAGGATTGCACCAGCACCGGATGCAAACTGGAAAAGCTCATGAGCCCTGTTTCGATCTCAGTATCCCATGGCGGCGGCAGGGCCCCCAGCGAGAGCCAAACGACACCGCCACCACCCAGACCGGCACACTCCTGCGGATTTGGCTGCAAACACTGAATCAACCCTTTCTTGGAAAGTGAACGACTCGTGGGCAAGAAATCCAAACTCCCTTTGATCCTGGGCGGCGCGTTCCTCGTGCTCGTACTCGCGATATCCGCCGCATTCATGACAGGTCAACAGTCTCCGCTTTTCGCGTCCGGCAGTGTTTCGATCGCCCCGGAGCTTGAAGCCTCGGCGAAAGGCATCCACACGCTCTACATCGTGGCCCTGCCAGTCGATGGTGGACGCATGCCCCTCGGCGCGGCGCGTTTCAACATCAACAATGACGCGAAAGGCAAACTCCTCGATTTTGTCCTGACCCCTGAAACCATGCAGCTCATGCCAGGTGCGAATGGGCGCATGCCTGAGAGGTTTGCCATCAAGGCACGACTGGACACAGATGGCGCAGGCGGCACGGATCAGCCCGGAGACCTTACGGGAATCGCCGATGCCGTTGACATCGGGTCTCGAGAAGTGCGAATCACCATTTCCAGCGCGGTAAAATGAGCTACAAGACCGAAAAACTCTTTGCTGATGCCCATGGCCTCGACAAGGCAATCGCGCTGATTCGAGCCGGAGAGCTCGTCGCGATCCCGACCGAGACGGTTTACGGCCTTGCCGCCAACGCGCTCGACGCGCGCGCCGCAGCCTCAATCTTCGCGGCCAAGGAGCGCCCGGCATTCGATCCCCTGATCGTCCATGTGCCGCGGGCATGGCAGTCCAGCGCAACCTTGATTGAAGAGGGCATCCTCTCGAGCGACGCCATGGGCCCCCGCCAACAACAGGTGATTGATTCGTTGATCAACGCTTTTTGGCCTGGCCCGCTGACAATCGTTGCCCCGAAATCTTCACGCATTCCTGACG
>CAWUNT010000049.1:0-10301 GCA_963923405.1 uncultured bacterium
GCCACGGCTGAATGACGTAGCCGTCTCCTCGGTCGCGTTCGGCGCGCCGCTTGCCGGCTTTTGGTCTGGCTGTTTTGGTTTTTTTCTCATGCCCGGCGGAAGAACCTTTCGATTTTGGAACCAGTTCAAGCGTCACTTGCAGGCGATTGTGTTTCGCGAGGTCAGCCAGGGGCTGGCGCAACAGTCCCGCGATGGCGGATCCCGTCTCACGCGCCAGCATCTGGAGGACTTCGTCCTTGCCCTTGCCTGCCAGCGTGACGAATGTCAACAGGGTGTCGCGCAAGGAGTTGAGGTTAACGGACGTCTGGTCTTCTTTTCTCGTCATTTTTCGCAAGCTCCCATTCCAGCAAACGGATCAGCGTGGGCGCCTCATCAACGGCCGACGCGGACAGGATATCAAGAGCCTCGACCAGACGTCGACGGTCTGGCGCGCCCCGCGAAGCCTGAAACGTCAGCGCCTCATTTTTGGATGCCGGCGACGATCGCCTCATTCCGGGCATCTCAGGCATGGATAAACTGACGGAGTCACCCGGGGTGCCGGGCGACAAGTCTGGTGTCCGGCCAGTCTCAAATCCGAGACCTTCCCGCCACTCGACAAAATGAGTGTCAAAACTCAGGCGCCACGCGAACGGATCGCCGCCCTCGGGAGGCAGCCAGATCATCAAGTCGCAACCTTCATCACCGTGGTACCAGGATTTCGCGGAACCAAACTGTTGCATGAACGCGCTTTCAACCCGCTGCAAGGAACCCGCGAGGGCAGCCGGCCGGATCAGCCTGCGCCACGCCGGAGACGCGCCACTTTCATCGGAAATCAATTCGAAACCGAGCAGCCATGTCGTCTGCAGCTGGTCGGGCGCGCCGGTTGCGGTCGCGACACCATCCTTCGCGAACGAGTCTTTCCATGCGACACGAATCGTGAACTCAAGGAGATCCGGACCAATCCTGACGCGTGACGAGTAGCCATCACCGACACTCATCCTGGCCCAGGTCCGTTCGCTGACTATGCTGCTGAATCCGGTTTCCGAGACTTCCCGGACCACCATGATGTCCTGGTCGCTCATCATCGTCATCCGCTTGTGGTCAAACGGGAACCGCTCCGCCATGCGCCGGTTCGGCCTCGCGTCTGCCGCAACCGGGCGGTTTTCCGCCGAAAATATCTTGTTTGTGAGGAAAAACCTGAACATTCGTACTCCGACGGGATTCCTGGGCTGAGTTGTTTTCTCTTCGTCCTCCCTCCATCTTTCTTGAGGTCGACCGATAACAACGTCGTGAAAACAGGACGTAAAAATCCAATGGATCCGGCGTGGTCGATCGCGGCGATCGTCACCCTTGGCGCGCTCGCCTTGCCGTCGACCGCCGTCGCGAGGGATTTGTCGCCCATCTACGAAGAGACTTTTGACATTGCCGCCGGTGGCGCTTCCCTCACCAGGGCGACCCGGTACGGCGTCGCGCTTGCCAATCCAGCCCTGTTGCCCGTGAGCGGCAGCTTTCATCGCTGGCTGGGCAGCGAGTTCGCCCTCCACATCAACAAGGAATCCGTCGACTACGCGAAGACCCTGATGCCGGGATCCTCATCCAGTTCCAGCGATTCAGGAAATTCCAGCGCGTTTGTTGACCACGTCTTCCAGAATCCATTCCTTGCCGGTACGCAGACATCGTTCGCGTACTTGAACGCTTACGGAGGACTTGGTTTTTTCTCCAAGTTCGAAGTCGATCTGGAGGCGCAGGAATACGGCCCGACGGGAATGCCCACCATCATCCTTAACGGCAAGTCATACTCCGGCGGAACGCTCAGTGGCGCCGGCCGTATCCCGTTCACGCCGTTCTCGCTGGGCGTTACCGGCAAATACCTGATGCTCGCGGAACCAGGCGCCGCCATCGACGTCTCGGACCCGAATGCCGTGGCGCAGTATCAAGATCCCAGCGCCATTTCAGCGCTGGTAACACCTTCGACCGGCACCGGATTCGACATCGGCGCGTTGATGTTCCTGCAGGGCCCTCGCGTGGACTGGCGCGTCGCCCTGAAAGTAGACGACGTGGGCGGAACGAAACTCAGCGGTGGTGACGCCATTGATGATTTCAAGCAAGTGACCAGCGTGGGCGGTTCATTCACCCTGCATACAGGCAAGGACGCGCTTCATGTTTCCGTCGACAAACGCGACATACAAAACGCCTACTCCATGCCGCCCTTCAAGGCGATCCGGGCCGGTGCCAAATTGACACTGCGCGGATATGCCGGCGTTGCCGCGGGCTATTACGACGGCTATCCCTCAGCCGGCGCCGAGCTCGACCTGATTTTCCTGCAACTCGGATTTGCGACCTACCGGCGTGAGATCACGGGCGCGCCCGGGGTCAATCCACGAAACGTTTACATCATGAACATGGCAGCGGGGTTTTGATGAATCTGCGAATCGTGACAATCACGATGATCTTGCTCGGGTTGCCCTCCTGCGGCACGAAGAACCTCGGGGATTGCCCGGCGGCTTATCCGTTCGTGAAATGCACCGTGCTCACAACCGACGAGAAAATCCGCCGCGCGTTGAACGACGGGGACCTCGATACGGCACGGACACTCCTTGAGGAGGCGATCACGGAGGAGCCAGACAATTACGAGCGTTATCCTCTACTGTCAGCTGTCTATGCCGGACTGGCAGGATTTCAACTCCTCTCGATCCTGCAACAAACCAGCGCCTCCGGATCTTCCAGCATCACGGATGCCATGGATGCGTTCCTGCCCTCGCCCGAGGGAATGACCCGCGAGGAATATGATTCAAGGATAGACCTGCTTGGCGACGCCATCACAACGATCAACTCAATGCCGGCGGAATTCCTGGCGACCGCGTCGACCGACAAGTATGCCGCCAGCGCGGCCCAGCAACTCGGGATCTACCAGGCGGCGCAAGCATCGATGTACATGAAACTCTTCACGTACGACTTCACCGCCGGCTCGCCCGATCCGTCGCAGGTTTCCAACCTCACAGAGGAGGACGCGAACGTCATCATGGCACTCCTTTCGTCCGTGGCGGCGGGAGGCGGCCCGATGGCAGAAGTCGCGACGGCGACCCTCGCGTCAATCAACGCCGGTGGTGGCACCGTCCGGGACAATCTGGCAAACTTTTTGGGAAGCTGAAGACACATCATGAGGAACCCTCAAATGCGACCGATCCTTGATTCAGGGAAACTCAAGTTGATCTTGACGTGCATCACCGCGGCGATCTTTGCCGGCGCGGGTCCGGCCAAATCAAAGTCGCAGAAGAGTGATGTGGACCAGAAGGCCCTGGCCGCCGTAACGGCGGAGTTCCAGAAACTGGAAAAAAGCCTCGGCACCCGGCGTTCCGAATTCGCGGCCGCGGCACGAAAATCGAGGTTCGACCCGCAGGATTCCGTCCGGCTCGACCACCGCTTCATGACCGGCGCCCGCGACGCCCGGACACTGGAGGAAAAATGGACCAGGATAAACGCGAAAGGCGGACGCGCGACCGCGAAGTCCGCCGGGTGGGAACAAAAGATCGTTCGCGCGCACGAGCAATGGTTGCGCCAGACCATGGCCGCCGGCGAAAACCCGCGCGCCAGCATGAGCGTTCATCTTGCGTCATTGCGACTCATGCAGGCAGTCATCGCGCGCACCCACGATGACGCGACCCTCGCCGGATACAGACCCCGGCTGGCGCGCCTCTATCAACTATGCGACCGCCATGCGGACGCCGTGCGTGCCTTCATGGAACTCGGGGACCCGTCTCGCACGCCGGACAAGGCGCAGCGCGTGCGTTACCTGGAGAGCGCCCTGACGTCCCAGTTGATTCTCGCCGCATGGCCCGCAACGCCTCCGTGGAATGAAATCGCGAGCGGCAAACTTAAAGGTGCCGGGCCCGCGTCTCACGGCAAGGCGCACAGGGAAGTGAAAGAGCTCAAGGAGATCATGACCCGTCTCACACAGGAACAAGGCGGACTCGACAACCTGTCAAACTGGGTTTATGACGCGCACCTTGGATTGATTGACTGGGCTGGCGGCCAGACGACCGAGGCCGTCGATCTATGGAAGCCGCGACTCGCGTCGCAGGCTGCGCTCGGATCCAAGCTGGCCATTCATCGATCACAGGCTGGCGGTTTCACACTGAATCACTATCACGGGAAAAAGTCCTGGCCGGAACTTGAGTCAGCCGCGCGCCAGGCGATCGCTCTTGGCTGGCGCCCGGTCTTTGGCGCACGCAAGGTCGATCCTGTCGCCATGCTGGGTGACGCGTTGTTTGAAGGCGGCAAAGCCCTGCTGTCCGCGGGCAATCACGCCGGAGCCGAGGCGAAATTCGCCGAGTTCACGGCCAATTTCAAAAAGGACAAGCGGTTTGAGGAAGCGCTCTTCCTGCGCGGTAAATCCGAGCGCGGCGCCGGTCATTTTGTCGAGGCCCTCGCGACGTTCAAGGACTTCACGATGCGCTTCCAGCGGTCACGTTTTGACGAGGAGGCGACCCGTGCCGGATTTGAGTTGGCGACGGACATGGCCGAGGAAGAGTCCGGACTTTACTTCGGCAAACGTTACGTCCTGACTCACGCGAAAAATGAAAAAGGCGCGGGTATCACGGAAAGCTACGCTCAACTCGCGCTGGGGAACGGCTTTTACGCGGACGGAATCGGCGCTCTTGAAAAACTGGCGAAGGGCACCAAAGGAACGCAAGCTCGCGCCGATGCCATGGCAAGGATTCTGGACATCCAGACACTGGTCGCGTCTCCGGAGTCGATTCTGGAAACAGCGGGCCGGCTGTTGAAAATGGGGAATCTCACTCCCGATGTACGGGTGCGGGCGTTCCGGGCGCAGGCTCGCGCCGGCGCCATGTCGGGTCAACCACAGGTCGTCACCCGTGCTAAACAGGACGCCGCGCGAATCGCATCAGGACTTGGCGAGGGCGACCAGGCGACGCGCGACGCGCTGGGCGAGATCCTCTTCATCGACGCGGAAACCAGGGGTCACAAGGAACTGACCGACGTTTTCAGTCTTGGCGTTGCCGACCCGTACGCGCACCTGACGCGCAGTGAGTCCGAGTACAACCGCGTCAAGGCGGATTACGACGCTGTCTGCGCGATCGGCAGGAATATCTGGTGTGCCGCCGCCCTGTTCCGATCCGCGCGCGTCGCGCAAAAATTCGAGGCGGCGATTTCGGATCTCGGCATCGCTGAGACACTGGAGGCGGAAGTGGTCGAGAGATTCAAGGCGAAGAAGTCCGGACTCCTCGACCGCTGGAAAAAAGACTCCGCGGCTTCGGACGGCCAGGCCGCCGAACTGGCGGCGCAGGGAATGGCGGCGCCGCACTATGCCCTCGCGATCCAACTGGGAGGAGGCGCCGACCTGATCCTCGACGACCGCACGATTGGCGGCTTGCACGCATTCACACAGATCGACGCGAGGTAACTGATGAACACTCAATTTCGCGCCTTGACGCTCGGAGCCATGATCACCTGCCTGATTCCGCTCGCATGCACCGGTACGAGCAACAAGACGGCATCCGAGCCTGCCAGCGAGAACGCTGGCGTCATTCGCCGCAGCTTCATCCTTCCTTTCGGCGGGAATGCCGCCGTCTGGAACGACGCGAATGGATTCCCCGAGGCCTTCGCGCAGCTGGAAAAAGGAAACTACGACGGCGCGGAGAAAACCGCGAGGGCGCAACTCGCGAAGTCTCCGGCAGATCCACAGGCGATGCTTGCCCTCTCGGCCAGCCTCCTGATGTCGCGAAACATCGAGCTGGCCGATTACTACGCCACCCGCCTTGCCACCCTTCAATCCGTCGAGCAGTCCTCTGCCAGGAACATTCACGGCATCGCGAGAATGCTGTTCGGCGTGGGTACCGGCAGGAACGAGTACCTCGACGAGGCCGCGGCAATATTCCGCGAATCCCTGTCCGCGTCAGGAAATCAAGTCGCCGCGGCATTGAACCTGGGCGAGCTCGAGTTGATGAGGGGGCGCGCCAGCGATGCCATCGCCGCTTTTGAACAGGCCTCCCGGCGTTGCGACGATTGTCGCCCCGCCATCTACGGCAGGGGCATGGCAGCCATGCGCGCAAGGCAGTTTGATCTCGCCAAAGACAGCTTCAAAATGCTGGTCAAACGGGATGACAAGGATGACGAGGCGCAGTATCAGCTGGCCGTCACCGAATTCTATGGGTTCCAGGACGTCGATACCGCGTCACGACGCCTGAAAGACCTTGCCACCGGCAGCAAGGACTCCCGCATCCGCCCGATGGCCGAATCACTGCTGCGGAAATTGCGCGCGCCGGAGGAAAAGAAATGAACCTGCTCAAGAATCCGCTGATCCTGAATTCCTTTGCCCTGCTGTCCTGCTTCGCCATGGCGTCCTGCAAACCATCCGTCGTCCAGAAGTTGACGACCGCCGCGTACATCATCGGGCCTGACAACATCCAGCGCATGGACAACCATGCGGCCGTGGACCTCTCGGCAACCGCCCCCGACGAGGAATTGATCAAGTCGCTGGCGGCAACGGCCGTATTGATTGTGTCCCCGTTGACCACTGGAGAAACCCGTTTCTGTTCTGGAAACATCTACAACGGCCCCTCCGGGCCAGTGGTCCTGACCAACCGCCATTGCTTCGCGTCCGACAAGGAGCACTCCACGAAGTCCGCCGGCGCCGATCCCTGGGCGTGCGAGAAAACGCAAATTTATCGCAATTTTGATCCGGCCACCGCATTGCCGTCCGTGCGCAACTCCTGCGCGAAGGGATCCCTGACCGTCAATCCCCTGCTTGACCTTGCCACGTTCAAACTGGCCGGTCCCGGAACGGAACCGGGGTCTGCCGAATCGCTGCCAAAGGGTCTGGAATTATACAAAAGGGACCCGCAGCCCACGGAACGCATCCGCGCCATGATTGTCCATTTTCCCGATATCGAGGCAAAAAGGGTTCGGATGGATCTGACCCGCTTCCCCGGCGCCCCCATGACGATTCCCAGGATGTCCATCACGTGGGAGGACTGCAAGACAGCCGGCTACTTCCGCGTGGAAACCTACAGCGTCGACCCGAGCCTGCCCTACTCGATCCGCCATACATGCGACATGATCAAAGGCTCCAGCGGATCCAGCCTGGTCGACGCGACTACCGGGGAATCGCTGGGCGTCAACTGGGGCGGTATCAAGTTTGGAGACGCCAGCGACGACAAGGTTTACAACATCGCGACGAGAGCCACGATGGCGGCCTCTTTCCTGACCCTTGGCACGCCTGAACTCGACCGCCTCTTGCTGAACATTGCCGAGTCCCCGCCCGAGGGCACCGTCGGCAACGGCGAAGCAGACGCCATCACCCAAAAATCCAGCAAGTCGCGCCACTTCTCCGTGGCGGGATGTGCTAGAATCCAGAGTCATGCGCAAGGTCCTCAACAAGGCAATCCCGGCGATCAACCTCGCAACCCGTTTGACATGGGTTGGGTTGTTGTTGGCGTGCTCGTTCTTTGGATCTCGACTCATCGCGGAACCCGTTACACTTGACGACTGGGCGGTGGCCCGGCTCCGTCACGCGGCCCTCCCCAAGAGCCCGACGCCTCCGGCCGTCGCTTGCGAGGTGGACACCCGTGTTTCCGCGATGCTGCTCACCGCGTTGTCCAACGCTGACCCACGCGCCCGGCAAGAACAAGGCCTCGCGGCCATCAGTGGTTATCCATTGAGTCGTTTTGTCTGCCAATACCGGGACGCGATGGAAAAACTGTTCGAGAACCAGAAAAACCAGATCGCGCTTCCTGACGTGGCCATTGCCGCGCGCGAGGCATCAGTCCAGCTGATGCTGCAAGCCATCATGACCTGCGGCCGCTGCCCGGAATCGAACCTCCTCAAGACGGTTGCCGCCGGCTCCGCGGTCAACGCGCGCATGTATCCTGAGGCGCTCAGACTTCTTTTCGAACTGATGGAATCACGCAAGGACCTGCGCGACGTCTACGAATCAGTCCAGAAAACCTATGCCGTCCAGCAACGCGGCAAGGGCGAAGTCTCCCTCGGCTCGCCGCGCTGAACCGACCGGGTATTTCTGCCCGCCTTGTCGAAGGACCAGACAAATGGCCGCCAGACCGTAAAAAACCCAGCCACTGCCGGGGTAAATGGCCTTGGATTTCTGCGAAATACTCAATAATTACGGCAAGTTATAAAAATCAGCCCACCTCCTGACAATGGCCCCGGAATTGCTGGATTTTGATTCATCAAACACAGTTTTCCGGACACAGGAGCCCCAATGAGGAATCTCTCGAACGCCACGATTTTTCTCGTGCTTTTCGCGACCGGCGCCTGCGGTCCAGTCACCGGGAACCTCAGCCGCCTCGCCAATGAAGACGATCCGGTGAGCATCCCGGACGCGGTTGATTCCATCGCCAGCGATACTCCCGCGCCGGGCGAACCAGGCAGCGCCCTCGTCACCATCGAACTGCGGCCATTCAACAACCGGACCTCACGCAACTGGGGCCCGGCCTTGCAGGACATCATGAACCACGAGGCACCGGGCGACAACGACTCCTACGATGACATGATCACCCTTGGCCACGAGACGACCCACGGCATCAACTCATGGGTTCGCAACCGCATGAGCCAAGGCTCCAAACGCGCCAATGGGTATTACTTGATGAACAACAAGGCCGCGCTCGTGGAAGAACCCAACATGCGCAAATCCCAGATCGCTCCGTTTGTACCGCGGTCCCTGCGCAACTCACGTTACGACATGTATGTCACTGGCCAGTCGGGCTGGGATGACATGCCGACCTACATCATGGATGAATGGGTAGCCTACATCAATGGATCCATTGCCGGCGTTGACCTCGTGAACCGGGGCATGTGGCGCGCCGGATGGCGCGACGGCGTCAAGGGAACGATTGATTTCTCGGTTTTCTCCGTCGCGCTCGGAATGGCAATTGAAAAGCACGACCCTGCGTATTTCGCCTCCAACATCCAGTTCCGCGAATTCCTCGCGTACAACCTGAAGCGCGCCATGCAAGTGTTCCACGAGGGCCGCAAATTGCGTGATTTCGCTGACGCTGAGCAAGATCGCTACTACCAGACTTTCCGCGACAGCCCGGAAACGGCGGCCATGCGCGACTTCCTGAACCGCACCTATGGCGAAGCCTGGGTCAAAGCTGCTGTATTCAGTGAGTAATTTTGCTATTCCTTCCGGCGGGCTGGCGGGGTAGAACCTTCCGGACCTGGACCTGGAAGGAATTTTCCCGTGAACGAACTTCGCGCCAGACACCCTGTCATGGCGGCCATTGAATCAGGCCGCGCCCTGCTCATGGATGGTGCCATGGGCACGGAGCTGTACGCGAAGGGCACATTCATCAACAAGTGTTTCGAGGAACTCAACCTCACAAGTCCGGCCCTGGTCGTTGAAGTCCATCTGGCGTATTTGCGCGCCGGCGCGGATATCGTCAGCACCAACAGCTGGGGCGGGAACCGGTTCAAGCTTTCCGGACACAACCTTCACGACAGGGTCCGCGAAATCAATCACAAGGCCGTCGAGATCGCGCGCAACGCCGTCAAGGCAGCCGGTCGCGACGGAATTTTTGTCGCGGGAAGTGTCGGACCACTCGGAGTCAGGATCGAGCCGTGGGGGCCGACTTCGTTCGAGGAAGCCCGTCTGGCCTTCGCCGAACAGATCCAGGCCCTTGTCTCCGGCGGAATTGACCTGATTTCACTCGAGACATTCTCGGACATCAGCGAGCTCCAGCAAGCAGTCCTTGCCGCGCGCGAAGTCGCTCCCGGGATTCCCGTGATCGCCCAGATCGCCATCAACCCGGACGGCAAGTCACTGATGGGGACGCCCCTGGAATGGGCGATGAAAAAACTCGACGAATGGGATGTCGACATTGTCGGACTGAACTGCAGCGTCGGACCCCAGCCCATGATGACGGCCCTGCCGAAAATCCGCGCGACGACCAATCGTCCGTTATGCATGCAACCAAACGCCGGCATGCCGAAACTCGTCGAAGGTCGCACCTTCTACATGAGCACGCCTGAATACTTCGCTGAATTCACCAAGGGGTTCCTGCAGTCCGGCGTGAACATCATTGGTGGCTGCTGCGGCACAACGCCCGACCACATCCGCGCGATGGGCAACGCGTTTCGTCATCACGCGGCCATGGCTTTCAACGAGCGGGCGGGCCGGAAAAGCGCGGGCTCTGCGGGGTCGCGGATCGAGTTGGTTGGCGACCGTCAGGAAAACGCGCCGCACTCCGGCGTCCAGCCAGTTCCAGCGATCGAAAAATCCAACTGGGCACGCAAGATCGCCAGTGGCGAGCGGGTCTGTTCGGTGGAACTCCTGCCCCCGGCGG
>CAWUNT010000050.1:0-10246 GCA_963923405.1 uncultured bacterium
CCCGCCACAATCGACGTCATGATTGCCAATCTCGCATACGATCCGGGAGTTGCCTTCTGTGGGATCCGCCTGGACTATCCAGGGCCGGGTGGGATCGCCAGCGGGGGCATCCAGCACGGAGGAATCAAGTTCGGGCTGGAAATGCGCGGAGGGCCACTTTTTCGTACGACTCACATGACCGGTTCCGCCGAGTACGCCATGGACGACCACGTGGTCACGGCGGTAACTTTCGCCGCTGCCATGTGTCGGAAGCCTCTTTTCGATGAGCTTGGAGGGCTCGAGGAGACTTGGCTTCCCAACGGCCTTGGTGACGTTGACATCTGTCTGCGCGCGGCGAGATCCGGTTACCGGAGCCTTTATCTGGGGTCGGTGACCGGGATCCATCACGAGTCAAAAACCCGAAAGGATTTTTGCGAGGACCTGGAACAGGTGATCCTGTACGAACGGCATGCGGATTTGATCCAGCCGATGATGATGCGACAACTTGGTTATGATACGTTCGCGGGGTTGCAGCAGGGAGCGGCATGGTTCGCCAAACCGCTCCGGTACCGGATCGCGGATCGTGCGAACGCTGTGTTGAAGGGAATTTTGGGGCCATTTCACCGTCAATTGCGGAATTTATGGAAGCAGTGGGAATCAAGTCAAAATCCGGCCCGGAAGTCGACGGGACAAGTCTGACGGGGCGTGCCAAACAGATGCTCTCGGGCCGGTTGCACTATCTGGACCTCGTGATCATGCTGGTGCGTCGCGAGCTTAAAGTGAAATACCGCGGGTCCGTCCTGGGCTACGTGTGGAGCATGATCAATCCGCTCCTGTTCATGGTGATCATCTCGGTGGTGTTCTCGTTTCTCATGCGCGGCATTGAGAATTACAACCTCTACGTCCTTTCCGGGATCTTGTTCTGGAACATGGTGACGTTGTCCCTCAGCGTGGGGTCGATGTCGATTGTCAGGAACGGTCCCCTGATGATGAAGGTGCGGGTCCCGGCATGGATTTTTCCTGTGGTTCCCGCTGGAGTGGCTGTCACGAACTTTGTCCTTTCGATATTGCCTTACACCATTGTCTACGGCTTCAGCGGGCGACCGGTGCCCGATCAGGTCTGGCTGGCCCCTTTCTTGTTTGTCCTGACGCTGGTGTTCCTGGCAGGCCTTGCGATAACCCTGAGTGTGGTGAACGTTTTTTTTCGCGACGTCAGTCACGTCATTGATCCGCTGCTGATGTTGACGTTCTATGCGACCCCGGTGATTTACGACCGCGGTGCCCCGGAGGTCCCGGAAGCCGGTCGATGGCTGCTCGGCCTGAATCCGTTCACGCATTTCATCGAGGCCTTCCGTGCGGCGATGTTCGGAGGCGCGTACCACGTGACGCCCCTCGACATGGCCCGGTTGTTCGTGATGGCTGTGGCATCCATGGCGATCGGGTTGTGGATTTACAAGTTGAATGTGAAAAAGTTGATTTTCTATGTCTGATGTCAATGCGCGCAACGTGGTGGTGGATTGCCGGGATGTGGTGGTGGAGTACCGCCTGTCGGATTACCTGTATTCCGGTTTCAAGGACTATGTGATGCGGAAGCTGGAAGGCAAGGGCAAGACCCGGACCTTCCGTGGCCTTGACGGAGTCAGCGTGCAACTTGCCCGCGGTGAGTCGCTGGCCCTGATCGGTCACAACGGGTGCGGCAAGTCGACGTTGCTGAAAGTCATCGCCGGTGTTTTCACGCCTCGCCATGGGGTTGTCCGCACGGAAGGGCGCATCGCGCCAATGATCGAGCTCGGTGCCGGCTTTGACGTGGAACTGTCCGGGCGCGAGAACATCGAGCTGTCATGCATGTTGATGGGTTTGACGCGCGAGGAAGTCCGCCAGCAGACTCCGGGGATCATCGAGTTTGCGGATCTTTCCCACTTCATGGATTCCCCGTTGAAAAACTATAGTAGCGGCATGATTGCCCGCCTTGGGTTTGCCTGCGCGACGGCAATCGATCCAGATATTCTCCTTGTTGACGAGGTTTTGGCCGTAGGAGACGCCAATTTCGGCAAGAAGTGCCTCGCGAGAATCGAGTCCCTGCGTCAGCGCGGCACCTCCGTCATCCTGGTCAGCCATGACATGGCCGCGGTTCAGCGATTCTGCAACCGCGCGGTCGTGCTCGAGGAGGGGAAACTGCGTTTTGAGGGGGATGTTGGCGAGGCGATCCGCGTCAATGAGAAGATCATGTACCGCCGGTTGCAGCGCCAAACGAACACTGTGGTCGCGAACCAGCCGGAGATTGTTGGCAGCGCGGTCATCGTTCAGGATGGAGCCCGCTGTGATTCGGTTCTGGATGTCTCGCGGGATTTCTCCGTCGAGCTGGATATCGCGGTCCAGGGGCGAGACCTGATCCGTGATGGCGTGACGTTCGGTGTTGGTATTTTCTCCCGCGGCCAATTGTTGGCCGGATTCAACAACGAAGAACTTGGTGTCGATGATCCCGCGGAAATTCTTCGGGCTTCAGGCCGGGCACGGGCTCGATTCGATTTGCGCGGCGGGCTGCCAGGTATCTGGGCCGGGACGCTTCAGGTGGTCGTATCGGTCAACGATGACCGTGCGTCCCGCTCTCTGGCGGTGATCGAGGTGGCCTCACTACAAGCGACCAACAGTCACATGGGCGCAAATGAGCATGGATATTTGATCAGCCTGGCTGGCGCGGACATCAAATTCGGGATGGCGCCCTCGCAGTAACCGTGCCGGCATGTCGCGGCGCGTCAAATATCTCGCTGGCAAGCTGATTGACGCGGTGGTTGAGCGCCTTCGCGCCCAACATCGCAACGGAAAAATTCGGGTCTGGTGTATACCCCTCACCACGCTTCAAGTTCGGGTTCAAGTAGGGATCGAGGCTCAGCGATTTTGACCAGCGGGATTTGACGACAATCCTCTCAAAGGTCTCAATGGCGCGTCCACGAGCCTTGGATTCGAAATGATAGAGCACTGCCCCGGGTACATAAACGTGCCGGAGGCCCCGCCGTGCCAGACTCAGGCAGAAGTCTACGTCACCAAAGCCGTTGGGCAGGAAGGCGGCCTCGAGACCGCCGACCGAGTCGAACTTCGCGCGTGCGACCATCAGGCAGGCCGCCGTCACGAAACTGCATTCGCGCGTTGTGACAAGGGCGTCAATGTAAGTCCGGTCCCCGGGGCGAAGTTTGCGGCAGGCATGTCCCGCGATCCAGTCGCCGAGGAGCAAGCCACCGGCATGCTGTACGGATCCGTCCGCGTACAGCAACTGCGCGCCGACAGCCCCGATGTCGCGCATCTGCGCATATTGCAGCATCGCCTCGATCCAATCCGGGGCGATCACTTCGACATCGTTGTTGAGGAGAACGAGGTATTCGCCTGTGGACGCCGCAGCTCCAAGATTGTTGAGATGCGCGAAGTTGAACGGGCCGTCGTCACGGATGACGCGGCAGACGGGCGACGTGGCGGAGATGGCGTTGATACCCGGGCGCTTGAGACTGGATGCCGACTGAAGCCACGCCAAAGTCGCCGGATCGTCACTGCCGTTGTCGACGATGATGATTTCGAGATTTTGCCATGTCGATTTTTGCAGGATGGATTCAACGCACGCCCGCACGACTGGAAGTTGGTTGCGCGTCGGGATGATGATCGAGACGAGAGGTTGGCCCTGGATCTCGAATTTCAGATCATAGTGATACGTATGGCTGTTGTAATCGACTTTCACCGGCGGCAGTCCGCGCCTCTGGCACGCCTCTGTGACGGCTTTGATCCCGTTGACGGCCGCGTAGGGTTTGGCATCGATTGAACTGGCGGTGCTCTGGGGGTGGACGCGCCACTGATAGGTACAAAACGGGATATGGACCGGCGGCATTTGCGCCTGTTCCGAGGCGCGCATGATCAAGTCGTGATCCTGGCTGCCTTCAAAGCCCGTCCGGAATCCGCCGATTTTGCGCAGCAATGACGTTTTATAGGCGCAAAGGTGGGCACAGTAATTTGTTTGCAGGTTGAGCACCGGCGACCATGCCGGTTTGAAAAACGGCCCGCCCATCGGGGTGCCGTCGGCCTGGACCACGATTTCGTCCGTATAAAAAACCTCGGCATCGGGATGCAGGTTCGCGTAACGGACGATTTCAAACAGCGCGTTCGGATAAAGGCGGTCATCGTGATCGAGAAGGGCGCACAAGTCGCCCGTCGCCATTTCCAGGCAGGCGTTGGAAGTCGCGCTGATGTGAAGGTTGCGCGGATTGACCCGGTGATGGACCTGGCCGGGATACTTCGCCTTGAATGTGGCGATCGCGCGATTGATTTCAGGATCGTTCGAGGCATCGTCCACAACGCAGACTTCCCAGTTGGGGTATGTCTGCATCGCGATGCTGGCGAGGGCTTCTTGAAGGTACTGTACCCGGACCTTGTACACAGGCAGCAGAATCGAGATTTTTGGAGCCAGTTTGAAGTGACGCCACTGGGCTCCTGTGAATTTCAGGTATTTGTCCTGAACCTCGATGTCGGGTTCGTAGCCGACGCCGGATGATTCTCGGTCCCTGCCAAGGGGCTCCATCCGTCGTGACAGGATTTCGTAGAGTTCTTCCAGCTGCTCCAGGGCGCGTCTTGTGGCAGCGATCGATTTTTTCAGGAATTTCCGCGCCGGGCGCATGGCCTGGAAAACGATCTGGCGAACAGCTTGAGCCATGCGCGGTCCCGTGTAACAATAGAATAAAACAAAGAAAAAAGTACAAAAGCGAATCGCAAGTTAACACCAATACGTCCTTGATTCCAAGCCTGATCGGAGGTCCGGATGCCAGTCATGTCTCGCCGCAGCCAGTTGCCGGTTTTCGCGACCTTGTTGCTTGCGGGGGCTGTTGGCGCGGTGGTCTTCGGCGCGGGAGCCTGCAAGTCACGCCACTCGATCGGTGGGGGCGGATCGGGCCTGCGCAGCGCAGGGGACGGACCGGGGGATCTGGATAAGATCCTGAAAGAGTTGGAAGTCGTTGATTGTAATGCGGAAATTTGTGACGCCAGTGGCGATAACAGCGCCGGCGACACGGCGGCCGGGGCCGGGGGAGTGGCCTTCGTCAACCCGAGCGCCCAGGACTTGCAAGTCGCGGCAGGCCGGACCGGTGTCGCGCGCGAGGCCAATCCCCTGGGCGATCTGGACTACGGCGGCGCGTTTGACACGAGTTACGCGCTGGCCAAGAGCGGCGAGGACGACAACGTCGCCATGCTGGGTGAGGTCGCTGACGGGTGGAATGCCTTCAGCGCGACGACGGCCCCCATCGACCGGACGCAGGTCGCGACGGGAAGTGTCGAGACCGTGATTGTCGGAATCCTTGGCAGCGAAGTCGCGAACAACCCGGAATCACTCGACGCGGAGCGTTTGACCTTCGCCCTGCAACGTCTTGAAGTCCTGATTGAGGGAGCCAGGTCGGGACGCGTCAGCGAGGCCCAGTTTGTCGGGGCGTTGGATGAACTGTTGCGCGAAGGGGGACTTGGTCACCCGGTGTTCACGCGGGCGGCCGCCGCCGCGGTCAGGTCAGGTGGATCCGGTAAATCTGGCGCAAAAGCGACATCGAAACTGGTCGTCAGCAAGTATGAACCGGCGCCCGGAGGGTCGACCTCCGACTGGTTCAGCAGCGCGCGGTTTTCCGACCTTCTCGCCATTCAAAGTTACTACAGCAAGAATCTCGTCGCGGCGACTCCTGACAAAAAGAGCCAGCTGCTCAACCGCCTGAAGGCCTTGATGCCGACAGTCAGGCAAGTCCAGCAAGTCCTGATGCGTTACCAGATCACCGATGAGGCGAAGTCGGCACTGATGGAAACGGCGCGGATTATTGCCGGCCAGGATGGTGTCATCAATCACGGGGATTTGCCGCGGTTGCTGCCGGTGGTTCCTGAGCTGGTCGGCGAGATCGCCGACCAGAAGATCGAAGAGGGGCTGGCCGAGGGGATTGCCCAACTGCGCCGGGATCATCCGTTTGTCTATCGCCGGTGGGTGCGCGCGCCGAATGGCCTGATCGGGCGCGCGGTGAATCGCACGATCAACAAGCGCTTGAATGTGGCCTACGGTCAAAAATACGCGGCCATCAACCAGGCGTCCGCCGAGGTTCAGAAGCTGTTCAACGGAGCCATGGGACGCATCGGAGCGACCCGTTATTTTACGGGGACGGATTCGCCGACGAATTATTACGACCCGGCTCAGGCCCTTGAGTTGCCCCAGATCGATCGTGTGGTTCGGGCGCTGACCGGGCGGTCTGTCCGCAGCATCGCCGAAGAGGCGGCAAATCAAGGCGGGCGCATGGAGATGCCGCCGGTGGCACGGGAACTGACCGCGGCGGCCGAGAGGTTGTTCGCGGAGGTGGAGTTGCCGGACGGGATCTTCGTCGCGGACGGGTTGTTCGCGATCCAGCAAAAGATCGCGAATCCGGACGCGTTGATCCTGCCGCAGAACATCCAGGTCGTCCTGGAGGCAAGTGGCAAGATCCGGATCGGCCAGCGGCGGGAACCGTGTTCGTGCGAGTATTCGGCGAAAGTCGGGCAGTGTGTTTATTTCTTCACCCCGATCGTGACGGCGGGCGAGAAAAATACGGAACGTTATTATCAGGACCTCGGGCCGGGGTTTGTTCCCGGGGGGCGTGTCGTGCGCAACCGGCGCGGCCAGATCGTCTCCCAACAAGGGGGAGGCGGCGACCCGCAGTGTGACGAGGCGACCCAGTGCGCGGCCAAGTTCACGGACCGCGGGTACCGCTATTACATTCCCCACGCCTGTGGCGGGTACTTCTGGACGCGTCCCGGAAATGTCCTTTACACGGCACCCTGAGTCGGGGTTAAACCCTCACATCCAATTTTTTTTGTGAGGGGTTTTCCGTGGTCAGGAACCGTTTCTCCGTCGCGCTGTCGTTTGTCATGTCGATCGTTGCCGTCGGCGCTGTTTCCACCGTCGCGCTGTCGTCAGGAGCCAAGGCCAGCGTCCTGTGGCGCAACTGCCCGGCGTCCGCCTATGAAGAGGCTGTCAACGTCGTGGCTGAGATGCGCAGTGACGCGTACCGCGGGGTTTTCTCTGCCAGCGACATCATGACGGCCGAGGTTTTGATGCTCGATACGGGATACTGTGCCGGCCGCGTGGCAAAGCAAGAGTTCTGCTCACGCAAGGCTGAGATCATCAACGCATACGCGGATTCGATTCGCCGGTTGCGCGATCAGGACATCAGTGCCCTGGGCGCGCGCCAGGTGTGGGTCGCCTGGGCTTCGGAGCATGCTACCGTCTGCTCCGGAAAATAACCCGGAAAATAACCTGGCAAATAACCAGGGAATCATCACCGCGACGCATCCGTCGTTGCTGGAGCGCAAGATCATCCATGTGGACATGGATGCGTTCTACGCGTCGGTAGAGATTCGTGACAATCCAGAACTTGCCGGGCGACCTGTCATTGTTGGCGGGTCGCCCGATTCGCGTGGGGTTGTCGCGACGGCAAGTTACGAAGCCCGGAAGTTTGGCGTGCGGTCGGCGATGGCGTGCGCCCGTGCGGCGCGCCTTTGCCCGGGCGCTGTGTTCATCCGCCCCGACTTCGAGAAATACCGCGCGGTGTCGGCGCGCATCCGCGAAATATTTTCCCGCTTCACGAAATTGATTGAGCCGGTCGCCCTGGACGAGGCGTATCTGGATGTTACGGACAACATTGATGGACTTTACGCGGTGCAGATCGCGAAAAAGATCCAGCAAGAGATCCGCGAGGAATTGGGCCTGTCGTGTTCGGCCGGGGTCGCGCCAAACAAGATGTTGGCCAAGATCGCTTCGGACTTGCGCAAGCCGGGTGGCATCAGCGTCGTGTTGCCGGGGCAGGTGTCGGATTTCATGCGCGGATTGCCTCTGCGCAAGATCAACGGCATCGGGCCGGCGACGGAGCAGAGACTGGCGCGCCACGGCCTTGTGACGTGCGGAGATGTCAGGGAAAAAACCGTGGAGGAACTCCGCGCGTTGTTTGGTGAGCGCATGGCAGCGTGGCTGGCGGATCGCAGTCGCGGGATTGACTTGCGGCATGTCCAGACCAGTCGCGAGAGGAAATCGATTGGTTGCGAGGAGACTTTCGCGCGCGACGTGACGTCACCGGAGATTTTGCGACAGGAACTGGCGGGCGTCGCGCGGCAACTGGGGGCGCGGATGGAAAAGCGCGAGTTGTCGGGACGGACTTTGACGTTGAAAGTGAAGTTCGCGGATTTCACGCAGGTGACGCGGGCAGTGACGTTGAATAAGGGGGACAATGGAGATCAGGCCAGTATTTTCCGCGGTGGGGACGCCGGCGCGATTTACGCGGCGGCGTTGGATTTGCTGGAAAAAACCGGGGCGGGGCAGCGGCCCGTGCGGTTGCTGGGATTGGCGATAAAAGTTGTTTGCGCGCAAAGTCGCGCAGTTCAAGATACTGTAATTACTGAACAAAAATGATTTCATTCATCTTGTGGCGACGCGGTCCGATAAGCCCGTCATGTTTCGACGGGATTTACAAAATCCAGCTGTGACCAGAGCCGCGCTGGGCTGCGCGGCGATCTTGTTTTTGCACGCCTGCGCCGACAGTTCTTTCAGTGGCGCCACTGGAACGCGCCGCCCCAAAGTCGAGCAGACCCAGTCGAACAACGGATTGCCGTCCGGGACACTGGCGCCGGAGGCGACCCCAGAGGCGCCGGGATTTGATGTCCTCGAAGGCGGCGCGCCCGTCAGCAAGATCGGCATCAACATGGACGACCGTGGCGGCAGCGTTGATTACAACGATACGGCCTACTGCTTTACTTTCCGTGGCGCGATCAAGGGCTCGCAAATTGTCTCCGCGGCGAAGCAAAAGATTCAGGTGCGGCGAACCAATCGATCTGGTTGTTCGCATCAGATGGAAATTCGCATTCTCGACGCCAGCCGTAACCTGAAGCAGACCGTTCCAGATTACTCTGGAAGCAACCAAGACGGACAGCTGGTCCTTGATGTCGAGCGCGGGGACTTCATCCAGGTGAGTTCCAGCGCGTTCATCTGCAGAGGTGCCACGGTCACCCGGGACATCCAGATGACAGACCCGTATTTTTTCCGGATCGCGGCGAACGTCTGCAACAACACCGGAAATTGACTGAAATTCAGGCAACAATATTGCTTGCCTCCCCCCGCCAGGGCAGGAGGCCATCCCATGGAAGTCACCGTAAACAGCCACGGAACCGGACTGGACGCTTTTCTTGAAGTCCCCTCAAATCCTCGCGGACTCATCATCTTCGCGCACGGCAGCGGCAGCGGCAGGTTCAGCGAACGCAACCAATATGTGGCCCGCGTCCTGCGAAAGCGCCATTTTGCGACCCTGCTCATCGACCTCCTGACCGAGGACGAGGCTGCCGACCGGGCCAACGTGTTTGACATCGCACTGCTCGCCGAGCGCCTGACGGGAGCCCGCGACTGGGCCCTCGCGCAACCCGGGCTCGCGGATCTTTTTGTCGGTTACTTCGGGGCCAGCACCGGTGGCGGCGCCGCGCTGCAGGCGGTCGCGCGCAGCCCCGACCGCGTCGATGCCGTTGTCTCGCGCGGCGGACGCCCGGACCTCGCCGGTGACGCGTTGCGGGCCGTCAACGTGCCAACGCTGCTTGTCGTCGGCGGTGACGACGATGTCGTGATCGACCTCAATCGCAAGGCGATGACCCAGTTGCGCTGCGACAAGGAAATGCAAATCATCCCGGGCGCGACGCATCTTTTCGAGGAACCCGGCAAACTTGAAATCGTCGCCGACATGGCGGCCGACTGGTTCGAAGTGCACGTCAGTCACCCGGCCAGGGCTTCCCGCCGGGGCGCGTGAAAGAGCGTGACGATGAGGATCCTGGGCAAGAAGGTGGAAGTCCTGTCAATTCCGGATCTTATCGCGATGAAACGCGCCAGCGGGCGGGATCAGGACCGGGAAGACGTCAAGGCACTCGAGGGACTTTTGAGGGAGGGCGCCAAACGAAGAAGTCGCTGCAGAAACACAAGCCCCGTGATACTGCGACGCGGAGGCCGACCCCGGATGAGGTGGTCGAGTTCCTTGAGAATTACCGGCAGCTCATGGACCCGCGGGCCAGGTTGCCGTTGAAACTGATCTCGATGAAAGTGGATGTGCCCCTTCTTGACGCCTTCAAGTTCAAGGCCGAGCAGGAAGGCGTTCCCTACCAGACGAAGATCAAGCAGCTCATGCGGGATTGGCTGGCAAAGTGATCAAACAACATCTTGTTTTGTGCAGGCCCGGATTCGCCGGCGCGTTGGCGTCGGAAT
>CAWUNT010000051.1:0-9767 GCA_963923405.1 uncultured bacterium
TTCCTTGACGAGCCCGAAATTCCGGCCCCAGACCAGGATTTCTCCTTGCAGGCCGCTGCCCGCGATAAACTCGACGCCGGCGGCCGGACGGTAACGGTCGTCGCTCTCCTCAACGGCCCCGCCCGCCAGACGAAACTCCGCCGCGCCCGCCGCCTGTGGACGAATGGCCATCGCTGCGAGTAGGCTGGATGTCATGAGCCTGAACGACAAAGACAAGCATGCCTTTCTGCCATTCGCGACCGGTGCGATCCTGGACAACTGTGTCACGGACTTTGACCTCTATCTGATGGCCGAGGGGCGGTATGTGATGTTCGCTCCCGCTCCATGGCGATGGACACGCGATGAATTGACGAAGTTGCTGGCCTCGGGACAATCGAATTTATTCTATCACAGGGACGATCAGACAAAGGTGGACCTGTGGCGCCGTATCCAGGGCGTCGATGTCACCCGGGGCGCGGGCATTGAGGCATTTCGCAAGAAATCCCCTGCCCAGCGCGTGGTTGAGATCAACGACGCCGCCGCCGAATTGACGCGGATCCTTTATGAACAGCCCCTGAACGCCGCCGCCGTCGCGAAAGGCGAGGCGATCGCCGGCGAAATGATCCGCGCGATCAAGGAGGATCCGGGGTCAGTCGCGGCGATCGGGAAGTTGGCGCGCCACGACGATTACACGTACTACCACAGCGCGCGTGTCGCGGCGTATTCACTGTCAATCGCGGTTTCAATGTCGCTGACCGACAATGAGCGGCTGCGTTCGATTGCCCTCGGATGCCTGTTCCACGATGTCGGCAAAAGCCGCATCGCGCTGGACGTTCTGCACAAGCCCGGCGCGTTGACCCCGGACGAGTGGGATTTGATGCGCCAGCACCCGTCGTTCGGCATCGATCTGGTCGAGGCCGCGCCGAATCCGGTGTTTGACCAAACGGCGCGCGAGATCATCCTTCATCATCACGAAAAGATTGCCGGGGGCGGTTATCCGCATGGAATTTCCGGTCAGGAAATCGTCAAGGAAGTGCGTATCGCGTCGTTTGCCGACATGTTCGACGCCCTGACCACGGCGCGCCCGTATCAAGTCAGCCGGACTCGCTACGAGGCCCTTGATTTCATTCGCCACAAGTTGATGCCAAACGTCGATGCCGATGTTTACAAGGCGGTGGTCGCTCTGTTCGGCAAGGGAACCGGTTGATGAACGGTTGGCGTTGTCGGCAGGTGGTTGTGATCTTGGCGGCGGGATTGAATCTTGGCTTGTCTGATCCTGGGATTGAAACCGTCGTGCCGGGACCCACGCTGGCCCCCCTTGTCAACAACGATGATGGTGATCCTCTGATCCACGAAGACGGCGGCAGGGTCGCGCGAGCGTCCGCGCTTGTGTACGCGGGAGAAGCCATGCCGTGGACGGCTTACGGTGTCGTTGTCGAGCGTCCGGCCATGGACGCGCCCTTTTTTGTCGCCATTGGCGCTGGCCGTTTCCATCAGGCCACTTTTCCCCACGCCCAAGAAGAATTGGATATCAAGGCTTTGGCGAGAAGTTTCACGATCGGTGGCCAGTGGGTCCCGTTGTCACGGTACCTTTCGCTGCGCTCGGGCCTTGGTTACACCTCGTTCACGGGAAGTTTCACCCAGCGCGGCACGGATATCTCCGGAGATCCGGTGGCGGCCGACCTGCTGGGCAGTGGGTTCAGCGCGCGGGTGATCCACGCGTCTTTCTCGGGTGTCCTTGTGTTTGACGCAGGTCCGGTGCGGTTTGAGTTTGTCCCGGTGGGCTTTCGTTTCGCGTTGTGGCGTTCCGTCGCGCAAGACAGGCCCACGCCCCATCAAGTTGGCCTCAACCGGTATCTCGGCGGCAACTCGGTCTTTGGGTTGCTGAACCTCGCGGTCGGTACGTCATTCTGAGCGGAGCGAAGAATCCTCTCTTCCCCGTCATTCTGAGCGGAGCGAAGAATCCTCTCTTTCGAAGATAAGATCCTTCGGGCCTCGCCCTCAGGATGACGGCGCTCCCGTCATTCTGAGCGGAGCGAAGAATCCTCTCTTTCGAAGAAAAGATCCTTCGGGCTTCGTCCTCAGGGTGACGTGGAAGCCATCAGCATGACGACTGCGCCGATGCCATCACATCCGCGACGATGTCCCGCACGTCCTCGAGGCCGATCGAGAAACGAACCAGTTGCAACGTGATGCCGAGTCGTTTTTTCTCGTCGTCGGGCTGCATCCGGTTGGTGGACCACCAGGGCAGGGTCGCGGTGGTCTCCGTGCCGGCAAGGCTCGGGACGTTCTTGATGAACTTCGATGATTTCAACATCGCGACCGTGTCCACCGACGGATCGAATTCGACTGTGCACATGCCGCCAAATCCGGCCGGGAAGAATTTCTCCAGCGACGGGTCGCCGTAATGCACGCGACGGACGAGGTTGAATTCGCGCATGGCGTCCGCGAACGCGCGACCATTTGCCGAGTGCGCCGCCATGCGCACGCCCAGCGTCCTCATTCCGCGAAGCAGCATCGCGCATGAAGTTGTGTTCAAGAACCCGCCGATGAGCCGCGCCTGGTTCCGGATGGTCTCGATGAGTTCCTTGTTCGCGACGAGTGCCCCGCAAATCACATCGGAATGCCCGTTCAGGTACTTGGTCGCGCTCTCAAGGACGATGTCCGCGCCAAGATCCAGGGGCTTGCACAGGACCGGGCTGGCGAACGTGTTGTCACACACGGTGATCAGGCGGCCCTTGGCGGCTTTTTTCACGTCCGCGCAGATGCGAGCGACGTCTTGCGCCTTGCAAAACGGGTTGGTGATGCTCTCTAGGTGCGCCATGCGTGTATTCGCGCGCACACGATGCCGCCATTCTTCAACCGGCGCGAATTCGACTTCCACGCCCCAGCGCGACAAGACGGACGTAAAAAATCCGTGGATGCCGCCATAGCAATTTTCCTGTGCCAGGACATGATCGCCTGGTTGCAGCAAGGCAAAGTACGCGGCATTGGCGGCCGCCATGCCGCTGGCAAACGCGATCGCGTCGTCCCCGTGATGCAGCGCCGCCAGCATGGCCTCCAGTTCCTGGTGATTCGCCGTGTTGCCGAGGCGCGCGTAGACGGGAAAGTCGGTCGGGTCGTCTGTCTCGAATGTCACCGACTGTTCAAGGGCGCCGACCAGCCCGTGCCCGACACGGAAATTGCCGCCGGCGTGTTGGAGTGCCGTCGTGTCGTTGCGCGCGTTTTTGTCGTTCAAGTGTCGAGCCATGGTGGTCTCCGCGGTTGAGGCCGGTATTCGTCGAATCTTCCCCGGGGCAACAAAAAAATATTTTTGTCTCGCCTGTCTTGCAAGTGGATTGGGGACGCCGTAAACTTTTCTTAAATTGCTCGTAAAATCAGGAGGCTCTATGCAAGGATCGCAGAGGGGTCTGGGACAAAACAAGGGATTGTCACGCGTCAAGGCCGCAGCGGCGGCCGTGGTCACGGGGATCGCGCTGGGCGCGGCGACGCCAGCAGTGTCTGCCGGCAACGGGGAACTGACCCTGGCGGAACTCAAGAAAGTCCTGGCCAGCCGTCCCGACGCGAATTGGCAGGCGGCTGATACGGGCACCGCGGACTCGGTCGGTACACCGGTTCTGACGGAATCCGGCGCGCGCGCCGGCATCAATTTCGGCCTTCGCGACTGGCAGGGGCCGCGCAAGAAGACGCAACTCGAGCGCGCCCGCGTCGACGAACCGACGCCGGCCCTTCCCCGCAAGTGGGACTGGCGCAACGCCACGGTCGGCGGCGTAACAGGCGATTTCATGTCTCCGGTGCGCAACCAGGGCAAGTGCGGAAGTTGTGTTTCGTTCGCTACTGCCGCGTCCTTTGAGGGAACGCTGGCAGCGGCTTCGGGAACGCCGCGCCTTGACGCCAACGTTTCCGAGCAAGACATTTTCATCAACATCGGCTCGTGTGACTACGGCTCGTGGCCCAGCAGTGGCATGTCCCACGTGACCCAGGAAGGCGTTCCCGACGAGGCCTGCCATCCGTATACGATGGGGCGCCTTGGCAAGGACGGCAACTCAGATGAGGCATGCAATGACCGCGTGGCGCGCCTGATCAAGGCCTCGGACGATCATTTCGCGAGTTCTCCGTCCGCCATCAAGCAAGCCCTCATGACCGGGCCCATGCAGACCACGATGAGCGTCTACGAGGACTTCATGTTCTACTCGGGCGGCATTTACAAGCACGTCACGGGGTCCATGCAGGGTGGCCACGCGATCACGCTGGTCGGTTACAACGACGACGAGCGTTACTGGATCGCCAAGAACTCATGGGGAACCGGTTGGGGCGAGGCGGGTTACTTCCGCATCTCGTACGATGACGACAGCGGATTTGCCGACGATGCTTACGGGTTCACTGCCAACGGCAACGAAGTGACGATGCGCCTTGATACGCCGCATGACTTTTCGGCAATCAAGGGGAAGGTCGCGCTCGAAGTTTCCGTTTTTGACGAAGCGGTGGAGTCTGTGAACTGGGAATTGGCCTCGGCGGATGCCGCCGGACGCAAGGGGACGATCAAGCGCTCCCGCACCATGCGCAACGGAGCCCGCGTGTTCCGGGGAACGATTGACACTGCCGCTCTCGAAGACGGTGTGGCCTCGCTGGCGCTCGAAGCCGTGGCGAAGGGATCGTCCAAGGGTCGCAAGGTCTACAGCCGTTTCGTGGTCGTGAACCATCCGGTCTCGAACCCGGTCGACGGCCTCATCGCCATCACGCCCGATTTTGACAATTCAAAACCGGTCAAGGCGCGCGTCTACTTCAAGTTCAACTCTGACGGACTGGCCGCCGCGCAGAAGGCTCCGCTGACGCATGCTGAACTTGTGATCAACGGCCCCAAGTCCGCCCGCCTGCGCTTTGACGACCCGGGTACGGAAGCGATGTTCGGTTGGCGGACGCAGATGTTCGGCGACGGAACCTACAAGGTCCACGTCGAGGGCTTCGTTGGTGACCAGCAAATGTTCAAGTCGAATGAACTTGAGGTGAAGGTCCAGAACAAGTAATTTCCTGAAAGCCCTTGGGCCACGGTTCAAGGGCTTTTTTCTGGACCCGATTTGAAGGAGCCGGTCATGAAGGGTGATGCAAAAGTAATCGAGGCGCTCAACGAGATCCTCACCGGTGAGTTGACGGCCATCAACCAGTACTTCCTGCACGCGCGCATGTGCAAGAACTGGGGTTACGACCGCCTTGCCGACAAGATCTGGAAAGAGTCCATCGATGAGATGAAGCACGCCCAGATCCTGACGGACCGGATCCTTTTCCTCGAAGGTGTTCCGAATCTGCAGAGGCTTTTCAAGTTGAACATCGGCGAGACGGTTGTCGAGCAACTCAAGTCCGACCTGGGCCTGGAGATGGAAGCCATTCCGCGCCTGAAGGCCGCGATCAAGCTGTGCGAATCAGCTCACGACCACGGGACGCGCGACTTGCTGGAAAAGATCCTCGTGTCAGAGGAGGAACATACCGACTGGCTGGAGACCCAGCTCAGCCTGGTCAAAGATCTTGGCAAGGAACACTACCTGGCCCAGAACATGAAGACTGAATGACCTTCTGAACGTGGCTCCGACAGGAGCCACAACTTTTTCCGGCCTTTGTTTTTTCCATGGCCTCGCGCCAGTCGTGGCAACCTGCCTCGGCCAGATCCTTCAGACACCGCTCATTTACGCCCGCGCACAGACAAACGAACATGGTGGCTTCTGCTCCAGGAAAGGGATCCCAGTCTTCGGGACCACTGCGTTAATGAGAATCATTCTCAATAGACACATCCTAGACAGAAGTTGACGCGAAGTAAAGAGAGGATTCTTCGCTTCGCTCAGAATGACGGGGGGCCTCAGAATGACGGGGGCGTCATCCTGAGCTCTGAGCGCAGCGAAGAGCGAAGGATCCTTTCTTCAAGGACACTTCTTGATCCCGGCCGCGATCTTTGCCGCGACCAGGGAGCTCAAAGAGCTGCTGTTGAAACGGCTGACCGGCGTGAATTCCTCGCCAACATAGGCATTTGGGACGCCAGCGACTTGTTTGTAGTAGTCGCGAAGGGCCTGGATCTGGGCCGTTCCCCGGCCAATGTTGCCGTAGGTGTTCTCGGTCCCGTCCACGAAGTCTCCTCCCCCGTTGTTGCTCGTGGAAGACGACGAGAAGAGCATGAACGGTTTCAACTTGGGCTGGGATAACAGCCCGTCGAGAATCGAGAATCCACCGTAGCGGTGGTCCTGGCTGCCGGTGTTGTCGTGCATGTAAGTATCCGTCACGAGGATGACAACTTTCACGGATTCCTCCGGTTGCGCCACCATCCGTTCCAAGGCTTCCTTGACCGCCGCGATCCCGCCTTCGGGGATGTCGGATCCGCCCGAGTTCGCATTGTTGAATTCACGCGCCAGGTCGCTGGCCAATGTGGGATCCGTGGCGGCATAAGGCCCGCCGATGAACCAGGGGCAGTTCGGATGGCTTTGTTCATCCTCATAAGCCACCAACATAAAACGCAGGTTTTTGATCGGCTGGTTGAATCCCGGTAGGGTCTGGGACCGCAACGTGTTGACAAAGCTGCCGAGTCCGTCGCGGACCGCGCGAATCTGGCTGCCCATGGAACCGCTACGGTCGATCACCATGGCGATGTCCACGGTCGGGATCTCGTTTACGCAAGCCTGGCCGTTGATGACGCTTGTATTCCGCTCGGGAGACGAACCCGTGCTGTCGCCGCCGCCGCCGCCAGTGGTCTGCCCCGTGAAGTTTTGATCCTGCGGCGGCTTCGGGCGGGCAATTTTGGAAGACCCGCTGAAGTTGCTGCTGCTGCATGACCAAGCGGACGCGCAGACGATGGCGATGGTAACGCTTTGAATCGCGGATTTGCGGATAAGATTCATCGATAACCTCGTAGATGGGTTATCGGTTCTTCAAGTTAAACCCTTGAGAATTTTGCCTAAAAATATAGGGCTAGCGGAATACATCTGTAACTACAGGTACTTGCGACCGCGGTCTCAGGCTTCCAGGGCTTCGTTTACATCGCTGGCGTCGCAGTATTTCATGCGACCACCGTTACCGACCCGTGAATTGACGATGTCGGCGATCTCTTGAGCGCTGAATCCGTCTTCCGACAGCCCCGCGCAGACCCGGTCAAATATGGCCTCGGCCAGGTCGGCATCGCCACCGGACTCGCTTTCGCCATCCTCATCCGCCATGATGTCGCCCAGATCGCGCGTATGCCACGCTTTTGGTTCGTCCGGCGATTCTTCCCTGGATTCCTTGCCTGACTCGATGATGTTGCCCAGCTTGACTTCGAGGCGGTGCAACTTGGCGAGCAGGTCGGCTGCCCACTTCGGACATTCCGGTATTTGTGATTTTGCGGTCATGAACTTACTCCGGTCGAATGGCACGGACCACGTCCACTAACAGATTTGCGGCGGCCAGAAAATAACCATCTGACGGGGTTTTCGGTGGAGCCAGGTGCAGGAAACCGGCGTGTCGGAACGGCGGCGGCGCGCCGGTTTGGGTCGCGGCGCGGGCGACAGCCCACGCGGTGGCGTTGCAGACATAATTGTTGTCAGGCCGTGCCGCCGGGGCGACGCGGACGGGTCCCAAAGGACTGAAATCGCCCGCCTGGCTCCACCGCGCCGCGACTTCCCGCAGGCGCGCCACATTCCCGGCCCCCCAAGGCAACGCGATCTCCGCGTGTCCGGGTAGATCCGCGTCGATCCGGACGTTGTCGGGTCTGGCGTTCACGAGGGGCCTGCCTTCCCGGTCGTACACATCACGCCCGGGGGCCACGGTGTTGACCGCGCCCGTCTCGAAGACGGTCTCGCTGCCAAGACCCAGCGACAGGATGAATTTCGGCCGAATCTCGCGGGCCAGTTCAACAATTCGCGATGGGGTGGAGTAGTTGACTTCGGCGACCGCCAGGGCGCATCGGCGTCCGCCAAGAAGGGCTAGGCCCTGCCAAAAGGCCGTGCCAGTCAGTACCGTGTCGCTGAGGAGACGCAGCAGGATCTCGGTTGGATTGGGCAGGGGCCTGCCCTCATGATCCTGCGTGAAACTGTGAAATCCAGTCAGCAAAAAATCCGGACGGTCCATGTCTACACGGCTCAGGCAATCTCAAGTACCGGCTCGGCGACCGGCGCTTCCTTCGCGGTGTGTTTGATGGACTTCAGCTTTGTAACAAGGCCCAGTGCGTTCAGCGCGCGGATCACGACCATGGTCGGGTCGTATTCCCACCACTGATGGCCCGCCTCGGCAACATGCTCGTGGGCGTGGTGGTTGTTGTGCCACCCTTCGCCGAAAGTCACGAGGGCGACGAACCATGTGTTCCGCGACCGGTCATCGACTTTGTAGGTCTTGTATCCGAAAAAGTGCGTGGCGCTGTTGACCAGCCACGTCGCGTGGTAAACGACGGTCATCCGCAAACAGACGCCCCACAGAACCAGGCCGAGGCCGGACGCGCCGCCGCCACCGGCGACAAAAAGAATCGCCGCGAGGATTCCTTGCGGGATCAACATGCCCGGGACGGTGTCCAGCCACCGGTAATAGGGGTCATTGTAGATGTCGCGCGCGAAACGGCGCTGGCGATCTGGATCATCGAAGTAGGGTTTGTAAACCAGGGTCCAGCCAACATGGCAGTAAAAGAATCCGCGGCGCGAATCATGCGGGTCGAGATCCGTGTCGGCGTGGGCGTGATGCATCCGGTGGTGTCCGATCCATTTGACCGGGCCGCCCTGCATCGCCAGCGCCGCGCAGGTGGCCAGAATGCGTTCCAGCCATTTCGGTACACTGAACGCCCGGTGCGCCAGCATCCGGTGATAGGTCAACGTGATACCGAGGCATCCCGTGATCCAATAAAGTAGAAAAGCGACAGCCAGATTGCGCGGGGAGTAAAACGGGATCGCCGCGAGGGCGCCAAGGTGCATCAAAGGTATCCAGATGACGGATCCGTAGTTCAGGCCAGTCGTCTCAATGCCTTGGGCGCCGGCTTGTCTTGCCTGTGTGGCCATTCGTGGCCCTCCAGTTCTGGTGTTTACCCATCGATTGTCGGGCATCGCGCGAGGATTTCCGAGTCATAATTATGTAACAAGGACGCTCCACTGGGCGGTCAGGCGTCGCGCGGGGTTACGGTTTTGCTTGAGAATATTTCGTTTTGTGCAATAAAGCCGTACACTTAATCCACCGGGAGTGTCTACCCGGCAGGGCCCTTGAATCGACACAGGACCTCAGACAGGGAAGAGATTACATGCACGAGACGGTCAGCGATCCTGCATCAAAAAAATCATCCTCATCGAGCTCGAAAATGCGCCTTGGCGTCCCAAAGGAAGTCTTCCCTGGCGAAAGGCGCGTGGCGATCACACCCGCCAACGTCGAGAAGTTCAAGAAACTGGGTTTTGAAGTCGCGGTGCAATCCGAGGCCGGACTTGCCGCGGGTTTCGATGACGCGGAATACACGAAAGCAGGCGCGGTCATTGTTGCTGACGCAAAGTCATTGCTGGGCAGCTCGGACGTTGTGTTGAAAGTCCGTGCCCCGTCGACGGCCGAAATCCCGACGCTGAAGGCCGGCAGTTTCCTGGCCAGCCTGATCATGCCAGCGCAGAATCCAGACCTGTTGAAGCAACTGTCCATGGCCCAGGTCTCGACTCTGGCCCTGGACGCGATCCCGCGGACCACGCGGGCGCAGAAGATGGACGTTTTGAGCTCGATGGCGAACCTGGCTGGCTACCGTGCGGTGGTCGAGGCCGCGGCCGTGATCTGGCCCGTGAACGGCCGGCTGAACGCGGCCGCCGGCAAGATGC
>CAWUNT010000052.1:0-9636 GCA_963923405.1 uncultured bacterium
GTACCACGGTCGCCTGCGGAAAGATCATCAAAGTCTCGAAAACTGTTGTAGTTGTGAAAACGACTCCTTTGAGCGCGGCTGCTCAAGTGAAACCCGGATTCAAGGTGGAAATCTCGGCAACCCAGCCGGCCGCGGCAGCCATCGTCGGCGCCGCTCAGGGGAAAAAATCTGGAAAGAATTTCCATCCCGGCAGTCTTCGCCTTGTCACAGCGCCTGGCCCAGGACCAGTCAGCGTCTCAAAAATTGCTTACGACCCGCCGGCGATCGGGGCGACCGGGATTTCACTTTGGAAGCCCAGCAACAAAAGAATTGGATCGGAAGTTGTCAGCGTAGGCATTGAATACGATCATCCCGGGTACGGGCTCTTCGGCGTCCGCTACGTTACATACGGCGATCTATCCAGTCAGTTTGCGAGCACTTTGATTCTGCAAACCGACTACGATTCGACGAACAAACAGCTCTATGTCGAGGCCGCGCACACGGTGTCCGCCTACGGCAGCTATTATGATTACGTGATCCTGCGGCCGGCGGCTAATGCGCGGCGGGGCATCCGCGTCAGCGCGGGCGTTGATTTCTTGACGTCTGTCGCGAAAGTAGAGGCGGACCTCCGCGATGACTCGGATGGCAGCTCCGAAAGTCTCGCCACGCTGAAATCAACTCTCTCCGTGGTTTCTTTGAGGACCGGGGTGGAATACGCCCAGAGATTCGGCAAGGCTTTCGAGATGGGAATCGGTTTGAGAGCCCTTGTGCCGCTTCTCGAGGCGGGCCTTCAACAAACTTCTATGGTCACTGATAATAATTCTGGAAAATCAATAGATGAGCAGGATGATATAAAGAAAGCTCTAGACCACAAAAAGTCTTCTTTTGGATTATTGATCCCTGTCTACATGTCATTCAAAATATAGAAAATTAGTCTAGCTGGCCCGTCTTTTCATCATTCAATTGATGCAAAAGGATTTTTCCGATTTATATTGAAAATAGCTGCCTGAAATTTGCGCAAAAAAACGACGCGAAAAATCGCGAAGCGGTTGATCAAGCTCCAAAGCGTCTTGGTCTGAATTGCAAAGGAATCGAACTTTCGTCATTGGTTGCGACAGCTTGCGCCATTGGACCCGCCAGAGAAGGGGCCAACTGGAGACCATTTTTGTAAAAGGCAGAAAAAACCCAGAGGCAGCTTCCGGACCCTGGCACCTTTCCACAAACCGGGGAGCGGTCTTTTGTTCGAAGCCTCTGACCCCACCTTGACTGAAAGGCCGTTGCGTCAATTTTTTTGGATCCAGTCAGCAATCCGATTTCGTAACTCATCGACTCAACTGGGGAAAATATAGTTTTTTCCGCCGCCTGCGAGGTCGTGGATCCGGCTACGATTCGACCATCAACAAGTCTCGTTGCCGAGAACGTCCCTCGAACAAACGAGGAGACCTCCCGCACAGGTTCCCCGTCACCAGATGCCTCGAAGTGGAGCGGGTTGGAGGGAATGACACAGCTTTCAAAAGTTTCCCCACCGACCTCGCGCCACCCCGCCTGAAGGCTGCCCGGAGGGAGCAGCTGTGGAGTTGCGAATCCTGTCGCAAGTATGGCGCGAGACGCCTCCAAGCTCTTGTCTCCTGCCAGCCGGATTGACGCGACCACCCGATTCCCTCGAACAACTTCTTCCACCGACAAAACTGTTTTTGGTAAAAACTCAACTCGAGCCGAAGCTTTGCGCAGCATGACTTCCAAGGCATTGATCGCCCCCGCCGGGTCAAACCAAAGGTCCTCTGGATAAAGAACGCCAAAAGTCGATTGTCCGGAGCGCGCGGCACGAAACGTTCCCTCAATCGGACCGAATACCCCTTGAAAGCGTCCTTGATAGGCCCGCCCGATCCGTCCTTGATAGTCAGCCAGATCCCTGGTGATCTCAGCAACACCCTGTCTATCCTGGCTCACAAGACATCCAGACTCACGGCTGATAGCATCGATCCAGTCGCCGAGCATTCGATGGCCAGCCAACTTTGCGGCAAAAAGGGGATCCCTCGCGACGACAAGGCCTTTGATGGCGCTGACTCCTTGGGCAGCAAGGGTTGCAGAGCCATAAACCGGGCTGTCTGGTCCGATCACGGCGATTCTCAATGTGGTTTGACGGAGGATTTCCCGGGCAACCGATAATCCGCCAATCCCGCGCCCCACAACAGCGACGTCGAATTCTTTCACACGATCCGCCAAAGGAGCTCCAGGCAATCGCGGCGGAATGCCTTGATCGCCGGATTGACGCGCCCGGATATTGTCCTGTTGGTCAGGATTACAGCGTAACGATCCGGTTTGTCGGTGTGGTCGGACGCTGTGACCCAGAAGGCTGTACCGGTAAAACCAAGGTGGCCCATGGCTTTCCCGCCACCAAAAGCCGCGGCCACGGGATCAGCGCCCTGACGCCACCCGAGAAGCGAATCATTTTCGCCCTCCCGGATCTCGGCAGCCTGTGACCTCAGCATTGACGATCCCGCCGGCGAAGTCGCCAACGCGCGAAGCCAAGTCACAACGTCTTCGCCGGTCCCGAACAACCCCGCGTGAGGACACCTTCCGCCAAGGGCCCAGGCGTTTTCGTCGTAAACTTCCCCAGTCAGTTGCCTCTGCCTGACGTTACAGAATCCGGTGCTCACAGCCCGGCTCGCCTGATCTACAGATTTCAGGTCCGCGCCGTAGACAAAGTGGCGATACCCCTGTTGAGAACCTGGGGAAAACCAATTGGGATCTTTGCACAAACCGTAAAAAACGGTCGCAATATCATTGTGATAAGACCTCTCCAAAAGTATCCCCAGCGCGAGGAAACCGACGTCAGAGTAGGCCGGCTTTTTGAGGCGCGGCTCTTTTAAAATCGCCGCCATGCCCTCCATCAAGCTGCGCCTTGCTGACCCACAAGTGACATAAAAATTCCGCCACGGAGGGAGCCCCGATTCATGCCGCAAGAGTTGACGCGGCGTGAGTTCCATCAGCCGTTCCGGCAAATCAGCGAACCGATCTGGATGTTTTTTTACGAGAGGTGCCTCAAAAAAAGGCAGGTCTGCGCGCCATTCGCCGCGCCGAAATAATTCGAAAGCAAGGGGAGTGGTGACGACGGCTTTCGTTAGAGACGCCAAGTCAAAAATATCGCGGTCATCAGGCGAAAAAAGCCGTGAATAAACAGGCTCACGGGCATTCAGATCGCCGCACGCGACAAAGGCATGGGTCCACAGCCCCTTTTGGCTCCAAGCCTCCAGGAGGGCCGTCAGGGCGCTTCCATGGTTCTCAGCCCTTACGACGGGCATCCAAAAGTTCTTTCAAGACGTCGTTGACCATCTGGGGATTCATCTTGCCGCCAGACAGCTTCATGGTTTGGCCAACGAAAAAACCAAACAGCTTGTCGCGACCACCGAGATACTCGGCCAGTTGACCGGGATTCGCGTCGAGAACCTTCGTCACCACATTCCGGATCTCACTGGTGTCCGAAACCTGGATCAGCCCCTGGGCCTCGACCATGGCTTTTGGTCCCTTCCCCGGCCCCTTCTCGGCCATCTCTTCAAAAAGGGTTTTGGCGATTCTTCCAGAAATGACGCCTTTTCCAATCAACTCGACAAGTTCGCCAAGGTGCTCGGCCGTGATCGGAGGATTCGTCAGATCCCAGTTTCGGTTGTTGACCTCGCGCAGGTACTCGCTGGTCACCCAGTTGGCCACAATCTTTTCCGTTGCCGCGCTACCAACTCGTTTCACGACTGCTTCGTAAAAACTGGCGAGATCCTTGTCTGACGTCAGTACTGCTGCATCGTAGGCCGAGAGACCGTGCTTTTCCTCAAAACGTCGCGCCATGGCTTCGGGCAACTCGGGAAGGGTCTCCCTCTGCCGCTGGATCCGGGCCTCATCGATGCGCAACGGCAGCAGGTCGGGTTCAGGGAAGTAACGGTAATCGTGGCTCTCTTCCTTGGAGCGCATTGGGTGCGTCTTGCCAGACGCGGCGTCAAACAGCATCGTTTGTTGAACCACCGGTTTGCCATGATCGAGCAAGTCCGCCTGACGGAGAATCTCGTACTTGATGGCCCGCTCAATGTTGCGGAAGGAGTTCAAGTTCTTGATCTCGCACCGCGTGCCGAACTTCTCCTGGCCGCGCGGACGAATCGAGACGTTGGCGTCACAACGAAACGATCCCTCCTCAAGGTTGCCATCGCAAATCTCGAGAGAACGTACCAAAGAACGCAATCGTTTCAGGTAATCCGCCGCGTCCTCAGGTGTCCTGATATCAGCGTGGCTGACGATCTCGATCAAAGCCACTCCCGCGCGGTTCAAGTCGACATAGCTCGACTCGTCTCCGTGAACATTCTTGCCCGCGTCTTCCTCCAGGTGAGCGCGTATCAGCCGAACGGTCTTGCCACTGGCCAGCGTCAATTTTCCGCCGGCGCAATATGGCAAGTCGTACTGGGTGATCTGGTATCCCTTCGGAAGGTCCGGGTAAAAGTACTGCTTGCGGGCGAACACGCTCGTTTCCTGAATGTCCGCGCCAACTGCCAGGGCAAACCGGATCGCGAAATTGACAGCCTCAGCATTGAGCACCGGCAAGACTCCCGGATGTCCGAGACAAACGGGACAGGTGTTGTGGTTGGGCATTGCGCCGAACGCGGTCGAGCAACCACAAAACAATTTTGTTTTCGTTTTGAGCTGACAGTGAACCTCAAGTCCAATCACCGGTTCATAGCGGTCCAACACCGCGTCACCAGGATTAGAGGCTCGGACTTCCTTTGTGCCATTCAGTGGCGCGTTCATATGCGTTGGCTCCAATGAGCAATTTCTTTTCGTTGAACTTCGGTGCGATGAGCTGCATGCCAACCGGCAATCCGGACTTCGTGCGTCCACACGGGATTGAAATGCCAGGAAGGTCGGCGAGGTTCACCCCGATGGTACAGATGTCCGACAAATACATCGCCAGCGGGTCCGACAACTTTTCACCCAGCTTGAATGGCGGGGTGGGGGATGTCGGCGTCAGCAAAAGGTCGCATCCTGAACCGAAAGCCGCCGCGAAATCCCGTGAAATGAGCTCACGAACTTTGTTGGCCTTGGAATAAAATGCGTCGTAATACCCCGAAGACAGGACGAACGTGCCAAGCATGATCCGTTGCTTCACTTCACGCCCAAATCCCTCGCTTCTGGACCTGCGATACAAGTCTTTGAGGTTGAGGTTTTTTTCGGGGCACCTGTAGCCGTACCGAATACCATCGAAACGCGCCAGATTTGCTGATGCCTCGGCCGTCGCTATGACGTAGTAAGCCGCGACGCTGTATGAAATGTGCGGCAGCCGGACGCGCTTGGTCTTGGCGCCAGCCTTCTGAACGACCGATATGGCCTGCTCGAGGCAAGCAGCTACCTCCGGATCCAGACCTGAATCAAAAAACTCCTCGGGGATACCAATGGTCATGCCACCGAGGCCCTGCTTGTCCGAAGCCAGCGCCTTGGCGAACCCCGAGTCAGGGTGTTTAACGGAAGTAGAGTCGCGGGAATCAATGCCGGCCAGAACGTCGAACATCAAAGCCGCGTCCTCGACCGAGGTTGTCATCGGACCGATCTGGTCGAGAGACGACCCGAACGCGACCAAACCAAACCTGCTGACTGTTCCATAAGTCGGTTTCAGTCCAACAATGCCACAAAAACTCGCCGGCTGCCTGATGGATCCGCCGGTGTCTGACCCAAGCGCCACAGGAGCAAGGCGCGCCGCAACGGCCGCGGCTGAACCGCCAGAAGATCCTCCCGGCACATACTCAACGTTCCATGGATTTCGAACTGGACCAAATGCGGAGTTTTCGTTGGAACTCCCCATGGCGAACTCATCCATGTTGACCTTGCCGATCACAAAAGCGCCGGCTTCTCGCAGTCGTTGAACTACCGTCGCGTCGTAAGTCGCGACATAGTTTTCAAGGATCCTTGACCCACATGTGGTTCTGGAACCCTTGACGCAGATGTTGTCCTTCACAAGGACGGGCACGCCGGCAAGAGGCAGGTTGGCGGCACCACGGACCTTGATCCGTTCATCGGCCGCTTTTGCTTCACCGAGCGCGGCTACATCATCCAAATGCAGGTTACAGTTGAGCCTGGACGCGAATTTTCTGGTCCTGTCCAGGTAAACCGCGGCAATCTCGCTCGCAGAAACCTTTCCGGCCCTGACTCCGTCGACGATGGACTTGACGGAGAATTGCGCACTATCGTTGGGTGTCGTCATGTGCCCCTCGCGCCTTTCAATTTACGCGCGTTTTTCTCTATGCGTGAGTCACTCAATTATTCTTGGAACCTGAAACGCCGATCCAATGCGCGCAGGAGCCTGCTTCATGGCTTCCTCGACGGGAATGGATTCCACAACCACGTCGTCACGTTCAAACAAACGCGCACCTGGTCCGCCCCGACTGGTGTCAGGGCGCCAGTCTTTGCCGAGAGATTCGTGCAACTGATCCAGCTGTTCGACATAGGAGAGAACTTTCGAAAGGCGTTCCTCGTACATGCCGATTTCCTGTTCGCTCAAAGAAAGTTGCGCAAGGTCTGCAACCTTGCGCACCAATTCCCGGTCCACTTTGATTTTGCTCATGGCAACTTCTTCGTTGGTTAGACTTCTTCACCCTCGAACCGCATGACCTTGCAGCAACTGATTACCCGTTCGCCGTCTTCGACGTTCATCAGACGAACGCCCTGGGTCAGGCGACCGATAACACCGATTTCCCCGACGGTAAAGCGCATGATCTTGCCGGCCGACGTCATGATCATGAGGTCGTCATTTTCCGCGACCTGACAGATGCCGACCACAGGGCCGTTACGCTCCGTGACCTTGATCGTGTAGATGCCTTTGCCGCCGCGAGACTGAACCCGGTATTCCTCAAGGGGCGTACGCTTACCGTACCCGTTCTCACAAATGGACAGGATGGTCGAATCGCCTGTGATGACTTCCATCCCGATCACCGAGTCATTGTCCTCGGAGAACCTGATTCCGGTGACTCCACGCGAAGCGCGTCCCATCGGCCGAGCCTCGTCCTCATTGAAGCGAATGGCTTTTCCGAGCTTTGTCGCGATCAGAATATCACTCTTTCCATCCGTAATGGCGCAAGCGACAAGCGTGTCATTATCCTCGAGCTTGAGCCCGATGATGCCGCTTGCGCGGATGTTCGCGTATGCCATCAGCTCCGTTTTCTTGATAAACCCTTGCGCCGTTACCGAGACAACGAACTTCCCTTCGGAGAATTCCTTGACCGGCATCACGGAAACTACTTTCTCCTGGTCCTCAAGCTTGATGATATTCGCGAAATGCTTTCCTCGAGCCCGCAGCGGAGCCTCGGGGATCTGGTAAACCTTGATGTCATACACTCGCCCTTTGTTGGTGAAGCAAAGGAGCGACTGGTGGTTGCTCGAAATATACAAGTCCTTTACGACATCCTCTTCCTTGGTGAGCATGCCGCTCTTGCCTTTTCCTCCACGCTTCTGCGCACGGAATTCCTTGAGAGGAGTCCGTTTCGCGTAGCCGCCGTGCGTGATGGTCACAGCAACTTCCTCGTCGGCAACGAGATGCTCCATGCGTAGCTCGTCTGCCTCGGAAGCAATGATTTCCGTGCGACGGTCATCGCCATGAGCTTCCTTGAGCTCAAGGAGGTCGGTCTTGATGATCGCGGTGACGCGCTCTGGTCGATCAAGGATGTCGCGCAAGTCGGCGATGATCGCCATCGTCTCGTTGTATTCTGCGATGATCTTGTCGCGCTCCAGGCCCGTCAATTTCGCAAGGCGCATGTCGAGGATGGCCTTCGCCTGGATGTCCGAGAGCGAGTACTTGCGAACAAGTTCCGCATGCGCTGCCTGACTGTCCTCGGCGCCACGGATGATGGCGACCATCTCGTCAATATTCTCAACGGCGGTTTTCAAGCCAAGCAAGATGTGTCCGCGGTCTTCCGCCTGGCGCAGGTCGAAAGCCGTCCTGCGAAGGATCACTTCCCGGCGATGCTTGTAGAAAAGCTCGAGCATCTGCTTGAGGTTAAGCACCCGCGGCGCGCCATTGACAAGGGCGACGGCGTTGACACCGAAACTGGTTTGCATCGGCGTCATCTTGTAGAGGTTATTGAGGACGATGTCAGAGACCTCGCCACGCTTCAGCTCAACAACCACGCGGATCTCGTCACCAGCTGATTCATCACGCAGGTCGGAGATGCCCTCGATCTTCTTTTCGCGCACGAGGTCGGCAATGCGCTCGATCAGTCGTGCCTTGTTCACCTGGTAGGGGATCTCCGTAATGACGATCCGCTCACGGCCCTGGGACTTTGGCACTTCCTCGACCTTGGTCCGGGCGCGCATGGTGATCGATCCGCGGCCGGTCATGAAGGCTTCCTTGATGCCGGCCATACCGTGAATCTGGCCACGGGTAGGGAAGTCCGGCCCCTTGATGTAATCCATCAACTCGTCGATTGTGATTTCGGGATTCTCGATGAGCGCCTCGAGGCCCTCGATCACTTCGCGCAGGTTATGCGGTGGAATGTTCGTCGCCATGCCGACAGCGATGCCGGCCGCGCCATTGACGAGCAACTGCGGGAACTTCGTTGGAAGGACCAGCGGCTCTTCTTCCTTGTTGTCATAATTGGGCCCGAAATCGACCGTTTCCTTCTCGATATCCGTGAGCAGAAGTTCCGCTGTCTTGGCGAGGCGCGATTCGGTGTAACGCATGGCGGCTGCGGAATCGCCATCGATGGAACCGAAATTGCCCTGGCCATCGACGAGCGGATAACGCATCGCGAAATCCTGCGCGAGGCGAACGAGAGCTTCGTAAACAGCCGAGTCGCCGTGTGGGTGGTACTTACCGATCACGTCGCCGACGATACGGGCGGACTTCAAATACGGGCGGTTATGAAAATTCTTGAGGCCGTACATTGCGAACAGGATGCGGCGGTGAACTGGTTTCAGACCGTCACGTACGTCCGGCAAGGCACGGGAAACAATGACGCTCATCGAGTAGTCGAGGAAGGAGGTTCTCATCTCCTCTTCGATATTGATGGGCATTACGTTCTTTACGGGTGCTTCCATGTTTCAAATACCTTTTATCTTAGATGTCGAGGTTGCGTACGCTCAGGGCATTCTGCTGGATGAATTCGCGACGCGGCTCGACGTCATCACCCATGAGCGTGCTGAAAAGCCTGTCTGCCTCCATCGCGTCCTCGATCTCGACCTGGAGTAGCGTCCGGTTTTCAGGTTTCATGGTCGTTTCTGACAGCTGGTCCGGGTTCATTTCACCAAGACCTTTGTAACGCTGCACGTAGGCTCCCTTGCGACCTTCCTCGATGATTTTCTCCTTGAGAGAATCCATCGTGAACAAAATTCCGGATTGATCGCCATCTTGCGTGGATACGACTTCCTGGCCCGGCTCGGCGCCCTCTTCCAGGGAGGCTTCGGCCGCAGCGGCCTTGGCCTTTTTGCCGGTGTGGGTAAAGTTGAATGGCGCCTTCGCCAGATCATCCATTTGTTTGAACACACGCCTCAACTCGACAATCTCGCCTGCCGAGAAAATTCCGGCGTCAATGGTTGAGGTTTTTGGAATATCGCGGATCCGGGTTTCGATGATTGCGCGGTAGCGCGAGTATTCCGGATCGAAAACAATCTTGGCAGAGGCGTACGTGC
>CAWUNT010000053.1:0-9597 GCA_963923405.1 uncultured bacterium
GCCCACCGGAAGTTCCTCGACCCTCGCGTCGAGGTCAACATCGAACCCGAGATCTTTCATGTGCGCCATCGCGCGCTCGCGAACCTCAACGCCAGAGACAAGTTCCAGGTGCTCAAGGGCGGTCAACGCCGGCGCCAGCAGGAAATGCTGGTGAACCATTCCGACTCCGGCGGCGATGGCCTCGCGCGGGCTGCGAAACCGGGTCTCGACTCCGTTCACGAGGATCGATCCGCGGTCCGGCGTGACATGGCCGAACAGCATGTTCATGCACGTTGATTTGCCGGCGCCATTTTCCCCGACCAGGCCAAGGATCTCGCCCGTCTCGACATGGAACGTCACGCCGTCGTTCGCGACCAACTGGCCAAACGACTTGGTGAGATCGCGCACTTCGATCCGCAAAATCCCGGCCGGCGCGGACAAATTATTTTCTGTACGACGCACGGTCGGCCTCGATGTAATAGTCAGGGACCTTTATCGCGCCGGACGCGATTTGGCGCTTGATGTCATCCAGTCTCGCGCGCAACTCCTGAGTCAACACGCCTTCATTATGGCGATCCACGGCGTAGTCGATTCCACCGTTGGCCACGCCGAATTCCATCTTGCCGGCGGTGAATTTACCTGCCCGCACATCCGCGATCGTCTGGAACACGGCCACATCGATCCGTTTGAGGATGCTCGTCAAGATCAGGCCGGGTCGCATGCCGTTCTGGTTGGAATCGGTGCCGATCGCGTATTTGGACTTCGCGCCGGCCGCGTCAAAAACGCCCGCGTTCGAGGCGCCCGCGGCAACATAGATGACATCGACGCCATTATTATACTGCGCGAGGGCAAGTTCCTTGGCCTTTGGCGGGTTGTTCCAGCTATCGACAGTCACGCCAACGAAATTCGAGAAAACCTGAACGTCTTTCCGGATGTGACGCGCGCCCGCCTTGAAACCCATGTCAAAACGACGGATCAGCGGCACATCCATGCCCCCGATGAATCCGACCTTGCCGGTCGACGATTTCAACGCGGCCGCCGCCCCGGCGAGAAAAGCGCCCTCGTGATCGCCAAACAGCAGCGACCTGACATTGGGCAGGGTTGATACCGCGTCGACCAGGGCAAAATGACGGTCCGGAAAATCTGCCGCGACCCGTGATATCGATTCCGCCTGGGAAAACCCGATCGCGGTGACCAGGTCAAACCTCTTGCGCGCGAAGGTGCGGATGGCAGGCTCGTAGGCATTGTCATCCATGGCTTCGACATATTTTCCATCGATGCCGAGTTCTTGCTTTGCGCGGTCAAGTCCGCGCCAGGCGGACGCGTTGAAGGACCTGTCGTCGCGACCGCCTTTGTCAAAGACGACGCCGACCCGGATCCGGCCTGTCCCCGCCCCTTCCGGTCCGGAAGCCGCCAAGGCATTCCCCCCGGCCGGGAAGATCGCTCCAGCCATCAAAAGACAGATCAATTTCAGCCAAGTCTGCGTCATGGACCCAAACGATACCTGAACCCCGTCCATCTGGTAAACTGAACTAGTTGAGTAGTGTGACTTGACCAGTTTTCTTGACGGGAAGGCGCCATGCTGCATTACCGGACATTGACCAGGGAAATCCTCGACCGTCAGGTTGAGGGTGTCGGAATCAAGAAGGGGCCGCTGCGCAAACAGTATCACCCCGACAAACCTGTGCTGATGGTGTTCCTCCGCCACCTGGGCTGCCAGTTTTGCAAGGAAACCGTGCGAGACATTCGCGCCGCCAGCACGCGCAAACCCGACTATCCGGACGTGCTGTTTTTTTTCCAGGAGGACGTCGCGACTGGACAAGCGTTCTTCAACCGGTACTGGCCGCGCGCGAAGGCGATCAGTGATCCAGCCCAGTTCTTCTACAAGGAGTTCGGTATCCCCAGCGCGACCATGATGAACCTCGTCAGTCCAAAAGCGCTGCTTTCCAGCGTCCGCGCCACACTGAAGGGCAACTTCAACTCTTTGCCCTTGGGCAACGTCTGGCAGATGCCCGGATTTTTCGTTGTGAAAGGCGACCAGATCATCTGGAGCCACGACTACCGTCATGTCGGCGACGAACCGCCCCTGCGCAGGATGAGCCAGCTGTTGCAGTCGCTCGCGAAGGGGAAACCAGCCTCGCGCCCGTCAAACGTCAGGCCACTTGAGAAAGTCGGTTGAAAGAGCTGGTTGAAAGACAAAATCGGTATGATAGCTTGTTGAATCTGATCAGGAGGTTCTCTCAATGACCCGTGCCGTTTCTTCGTTGAAGTCGCTCGTCATCGCAGGTTCCATCATTTCCGCGATCTCTGCTTGCAGTGGCCGCACTCCGGATGGCAAAGCTTGCCGCCGCAACCTGCTGCCCCTGTTCCCGGTCTTCACTTCCGACATGTCCCAGACATGCCCGCAAGATACGACTTACTACAAAGGCGCCGGCAAGACGGCTCCCGGTGAAATGTCCCCCGAGGCCTCGATGCCGGCGACACCCGCGAACTGAATCACGAAGCGCGTTTTTGTTCTGGCTTGGTTTCAGACGCGACACGTGGCTTCTCGCCCGAGACGAACTTGTCCGCCTTGCGCACCAGTTCTGAAGCCGAGCTGGCATATCCGAACCATGCGGCGCTCACGGCAACCAGTCCGTGCAACCAGATGTTGTTGCCCTGCACCGGCATCAAGCCCAGCACCGTGTTCAGCACTGGAATGAAACCGAACACAGCGAGGATGCCCATCGTGACGGCGGTAGCTCGGGCATAGCTGCGTGACGCGTACGTCGATCCGAAGCAACTGGCGCCCCAGACGCCGAACAGCGTGTGGAACAGGTTGGACAGGATGTTGACCGGGAAAACGCCCCACAAAAGACCTGAACCATAGACAATGGCGAGTTTCGGGGCTGTTTCTGGCAGAGGCGAAACCATCGCCGGGAAAAATCCCGCGACGCCAATCACCATCAACACAATTCCACTGATCAGGGAAAAATATTTCAAGCTCATGAACAGACCTCCTCTCAAGGTTGCCTGTTCACCTGCTTGATTTATGCCAAATGGCGTCAGGCGTAGTACTGCCCGAACCGGTTGGCGAGGAAGTCCTTGAAGGAAACATCTTCCTGACGGACGAATCCACTCTTCGGCAACTTGCCCTGCCTGTGGATGTCCAGCACAGCCGTGATGCCGGCCGCGGTCGTGATCTGGATCGCGCCCCAGTGCTCGTCGCGGATCGGCGCGTTGTAGATCTTCTTGCAGTATGACTTCTGCGAGAGCAGGCCATTTTTCCAGCCCGACACCGTGACCATGATGAGGACCACGTCCTGGTGCGTGTGCGGCAGGGACTTCTCGAAGATCTTCTTCAACAGTTCGCGATCGTAGTTCAACTGCAGGTCGTTCATGAGCAGCGCGATGATGTCGCGGTGGCCCGGGTAACGCACGCTGCGGTAGTTCAGGTTGCGGACCTTTCCATCGTAAGTCTCGGCCAGGCTGCCAAGGCCGCCCGACGTGTTGAAGGCCTCGTACTCGATGCCGTCCAGGCTGAAACGCTCGTAACCTTCCAGCGGCGCGACCAGGTTCAACTTGCCATCGACCACGGCCTCGCAAGGATTGCCGTACTCGTTGATGAGACCCTCGGTGCTCCACGTCAGGTTGTACTTGAGCGCGTTGTGCGGATACATCGGCAGGGCGCCGACGCGCATCTTGATCTCGTCGACCTTGTCGAACTCGACGGCCAGGTTGTGCGCCGCGATCGTGATGAAACCCGGGGCCAGACCGCACTGTGGAATGAAGGCGAGTTTGCTGCCCTGGGCCAGTTCGCGGACGCCCTTGGTCGTCTGCACGTCTTCCGTCAGGTCGAGGTAATTGACGCCGACTTCCTTGCACACGCGCGCGATCTCGAGGTTCAAGTGAAACGGCGCGCACGACAGCGCGTAGTCATGTCCCCGCAGGACTTCCGCCAGTTCACGGGAGTTGCCCAGATCGCAAGCCTTCGCGGTGACGTTCGGCACCTTGCGGCCCGCGCTGGACTGGGTCGCCTTCTGGGCGTGGCTCAAGTGCGCGTCAATCGCCGTGACCGCGTAGTCGCCGGAATCGGCCAACAGATGGCAAACCAGACGCCCGACTTTGCCAGCACCAAGCACCGCAACCTTCGTCAAACCGCTACCAGAACCCTGAGCCATGGACCTCTCCCAGATATTTCTCAACAACATTCACGCGCATGCATCTGCGCATTTTGGCAATATTTTCAGGGCTTTTTAACCCCGGAAGGGGCCGCCCGGTCAACACCTACTTATGCCCTTCACATCTTCCTTTCCTTAGATTAGAAGCAAAACGCCTATTTTAAGGAATTTTAAGGGGATCTTATGAGAATTCTTGTGGTCGAGGACGATGCTCCGTTGGCAAGCGTTGTTGTCCGTGCGCTCCGCGAAGAATCCTATGCGGTCGATCTGGCCCAGGACGGTCAGGAGGCCGAATGGTGCGCCTTTGAGAATCCTTACGATCTGATCGTCCTGGACTTGATGCTGCCTCGCAAGGACGGCCTCAGCGTCCTGAAGACCCTGCGCCAGGCGGGTATTCACACGCCCGTTTTGATCCTGACGGCCAAGGACACGCCGACCGACGTGGTCGCCGGCCTCGACACCGGTGCCGATGACTACCTTAAAAAGCCATTCAGCCTCGACGAACTCATGGCGCGCGTTCGCGCCCTGTTGCGCCGCCTCCCGCATGAGACCGGCGCGGTGCTGGAAGTCGGTCCCCTCAAGATCGACCCTGCCCGCAAGGAAGTGACCCGCGCCGGCGCCAAGATCGACCTGACCGCGAAGGAATTCGCGCTGCTCGAGTACATGGCCCGTCACGCCGGGACCGTGCTGACCCGCACGCAACTCTCTGAACACGTCTGGGACATGAACTTCGAACCGACCTCCAACGTCGTCGATGTTTACGTCGGATACCTGCGCAACAAGATCGACAAGGCCTTCGATTTCCCGATGATCAAGACCATGCGTGGTCATGGTTACATGCTGGATGCCAGCAAGTGATCCTCGACCGGATCCCCGTACGATTGCGACTCACCCTGGGCCACGCCGTGTGGCTCTCGGTGTTTTTTGCCGTCATCGGCCTGGGGATCCACCGCATCGTTGAACACAACCTGTACCAGCAGGTCGACGCCGCGCTGCTCGCGTCGGCCAAGTCGATCAATGACGCGCGCTACGCGAAGCCACTCAGTCCGCCGCTCATCCAGGAGTTCCTGTCGCGTCATTTTGGCGAGCGTCACACGCGCCCTTACGCGCAGCTCGTCGACCTGTCGGGGAAAGTCAGCGCGCGCACGCCGAACATCCGCGTCAACCTGCCCGTGACCGCGCGCGCATGGCGCCGGGCCGAGCGCGGCGTCGAGACGTTCGAGAGCTTCGTCGGCAAGCGCACGGGGAATCCGTTCCGCCAGGTCACGCTGCCGGTCCTTCAAGAAGGGAAGTTCACGGGCGAACTGATTCAAGTCGGCGCGCCGCTTGACTCGACCGTGCACGCGCTGGACACAATCGGCCTCGTTTTATGGATCGCGTTGCCAGCAGGCGTCCTTCTCTCGGCGCTTCTTGGGTACTTGTTGACCAAGCGCGCGCTGAAACCCGTTCACGACATGCAACTCGCCGCCGCGGGACTTGGCGCGAAAGACCTCGAGCAACGCCTCGACCTGCCTCCCGCGCATGACGAACTCCGCGCCCTCGCCGAGACATTCAATGGCATGCTCGCGCGCCTTGAGGACGCGTTCAAACGCCTGCGCCGGTTCAGCGGCGATGTGTCCCACGAACTCCGCACCCCTGTGGCCGTGTTGCGCGCCGAGGCGGAACTCGCGCTGCGCCGCGAACGCCCGCCCGAGGAATACCGCGAGGCCCTGCGCAACATCCTGACCGAGACTTCGCAGATGTCCGAGATCATCGAGGACTTGTTGCTGCTGGCACGCGCCGAGAGCAAATCCGTCGCGATGCAGTGGGCGGACGTCGACGCGACGCACTTCTTCGACCAGATCCGCGAGGCCGTTCAACCCGTCTTCGACAAACGCAACGTCACCCTGCAATTTCCGGAGTCAACGGATCCCGCGACTTTCCGCGCCTCTGCCGGTTACTTGTCGATCGCGATCAAGAATCTTTTGCTGAACGCGGCAAAACACTCGGCAGCCGGATCAACCGTAAAACTCGAGATGACGCGTACCGGAAGTGAAGTGATCTTCAAGGTGATCGACGAAGGCGAAGGCATTCCGGCCGAGAGCCTGCCCTATATTTTCGACCCGTTCTACCGCGCCGATACCGCGCGTAACCGCGCCAGCGGCGGCGCCGGCGTCGGCCTGAGCCTCACCAAGGCCATGGTCGGCCTGCATTCAGGCACCATCGACGTGGCCTCAACCTTCGGCCAGGGCGCGACCTTCACCATCCACCTCCCCGCCCCGTCATTCTGAGGCCCGTCATTCTGAGCGTAGCGAAGAATCCTCTCTTCCCCGCCACGCCGAAAAATCCAGGCACCGCCCATCGACGGCTACCCCCGGAAACGCTTAGAATAATTCAATCGTCCGAATCTGGTCTCAGGATCGCGTGCCGACCGTCCGATCCACAACAAGATAAAAGATTTCGCAGGAGCCGTCATGACAACACTGCCCAAATTCCGCGTCAGCCTCCCGACCGCAGCGGACTTCTTCAGGACCACCGCCGTGATCTGGTTCCTGTGCTCCGCGACCCAAGCCTGGTCGGACTCCACTCTCACTCTCGACACAGGGATCAGCGCGACGGTCACGCTCAGCGGAGCAGGTAATTCCTGCACAGGAAATGCCGCTGCGGCTTTGTCGCCCGTGAACAGCTATACGATCCCGACCAGTTGTGGTGCCACGATAACGGCAACCCGGGGAGCAACGGATTCCAGCGCAAAGCTTTGCAAACTTGCCACTTGTCGTTCAGGCGATCCGTGTCCCCCCCCAGCGCCATGCGGAAACGCCGTAAACGGGGGCAGAACGGCCAACCTGTCACTTCCTTCGGTGAACGGTTACCTCACGGTAGGATGGGTCACCGCCACAACATCCACGCAAACCACTCAAACCGCCACAACATCCACGCAAACCACTCAAACCGCCCCAATGTTGATAAAACTCGCGCCAAGTTGTTTGGATAATGTGATCACTGTTTGCACAGTACCAAGCGGGCCGTGGTGCAAAAACCGGACCGACGCAATGACATATCGGTCTGGGCAGCGGTTAATCTTCAAAGTGAGCTCTAAAGGCCCCGCCAAAGTGACAGCTAGGATTGGTACGGGCGAGGGCACCACATTCAAATTCACACCTGAAACATTGACTAGCATGCCCAGTGAGAGGACCCTAGCTTACACCATACCCCCCACCTGTTACCGTCAAGCAGGGTGCGAACAGAATCTTGCCTTTCTATATCAACCCGCTAATAGCGACTATGTGGTCATGAATTGTACAATAAAATATCAGTAGACTGGGGAGAGGATCCTTCGCTCCGCTCAGGATGACGGAAGAGAGGGTCCTTCGCTCCGCTCAGGATGACGGGCGGACCGGATAAGGCTGGACGACGTGGTTCGCGAAGTAACGCAGCCAGTCGTACTCCTTGAGGACGATTTTGCGGGTGTAGGGTGATTCCTCGCCGGTGCGAGACGGGTCGTAGTCGTAGATGGGTCCAGCTTCGTCAGGATAGATGCTGTCGCGGACGTAGAAGGCACCTTTGCTGGAACTGCAACCGCCGTATTCCTGCCACAGTCGTTCGATCTTGCCTGATGTCGCGGCGGCGCGGTCCGCGCGCACTTGCCAGTATTCGCGCTCGCCGGGAGTCGCGGCGTCATCGGCGTTTTTCTGGAACTCCGCGGCGCGTTCGCTGATCGTCTGGCGGAAATCCCGCGTCCACGCGCAGTCACCGTTGTCGGCGTCGTCGTTGAACCCGACGACGTAAACACTGTGCCAGTATCCGTTGTGGTTGTAGATCACTTGCACGGGCGCTTTGTTGCGGCGCAGCGCGATCTTCACGCGTTCGGCGATGTCTGGCTGCGCGACGCCGATCGCCCACTGGTCACGGTTCGCGTCGACCAGGATGATGTTGCGATCGAATGGCGGGAGATAAACCCACCCGTCTTTGATCGTCTGGCGCTGGTCCAGCCAGTTGAAACTTTCGTCGTAACGGGCACCCGGGTCGCCTTCGGCTGCGACACTTGCCGTGCCGTCATGCAACGACCCCGTGTACCAACCCTTGGTGAACCGGTAGTCCTTGTTGCGCACGACGCGCCCGCGCACGCGGTTGAAAAGAAAGATGGCATCCGTGCGCCAGTTGGCGAGTCCGGCATCGTCTTCCTCGTAACCGACGATGTTCATGCTGAACCGTTCGCTGAGGTCGATCGGCCCGTCGGGTTGTCGACTGGCGCGCGGGTTGATCCGCGCCAGCCACCACTCGGCGATTCCCGTGATGGACATGTAAAGGCAACTGCCCGCGTCCAACTGGTCAGGCGAGGGCAACACGTACGGCAAAAGTTCATCGAATCCGCCCGGCGCGCCAATTCCACTTTCAGCGGGCACATCCTGGATGAGTCGACGCAACGCGGGATCACTCATTTCGCGCAATGCTTCTGACGCGGGAATGTCGGAGGCAGCGAATACCGGACTCGCGATACCCGGAAATAACATCGCGACGCCAAGAATCAATGACCCAAACCGCGACTTGAACATGGACCAGCCTCCTTCGACGTCCACCACCCGTGGACCGCTTCATGCACCATGTTGCCAGCAGGAGGATTCAAAATGAAACAAATTTCAGTATCGAAAAAAATCAAGGCAGCCACAACTTTTCTGGCAGCGACTCTGGTCGCGGCGGGGACCATGAGCGGCAGCGCCATGGCCGACGAGGACACGGAAAAAAGGGGGCTCATCGAGATCAGTGGTTATGGCACGGCGTCCGCGGAGCCTGAGCTTGTCCGCATCAGCCTTCACGTAACGTCACGATGCAACAACACATCGATTGAGGCCAAGGACGCCAACGCGGTCCTCGCCAACGAAATCATCGACGTCCTCAGGAAGTATGTCCCCGAGGAATCGGCCGGCGACGATACGTTCCGCGTTGTTGCTGATCCCGGATCAAACGTCCGCCAGACCGAGACGGAAGGGTATGGCGAGAGCCTGCGCGTGATCTGCGAACGCAAATGGCGCGCCTCGGAGCACATCAGCGCCGCCATCAAGAAATTCGAGGACCTGCCCGCCCTGCAAGACGAATTGCTGCGCGTGATCGACAAGGCCGTCGCTGCCGCGCCGACCACCGGCGCCTCACAAACTTGGGCTGAACTCGACTCACCATGGTTCGACCTGATGCCGGCTACGTGGGAACGCCTGAAGAATGAGGCGCAATCAAACGCCCTCGCCAACGCGCGTCACAAAGTCGCCGTGTTCGAGGCCAGCTGCAACTTCAGCGGACTGCGCCTGATCCGCGTCAGCGACCCGAAATTCACGGCGACGAGGTCTTATGACAAGGTCGCGATGGCGGCGGCCGCGACTTCAACACCGGTGAAACCGAGCTTGATTGAAGTCAGCAGCCAGTTTGATTTCGTGTGGTCGTACCTCGAGGCGTCATCGCCAGGCGGCACACGTTGCGTCCTTTG
>CAWUNT010000054.1:0-9516 GCA_963923405.1 uncultured bacterium
GTGGGCTCGGAGATGTGTATAAGAGACAGTGTTCGAGGAGGATCCGGAAACGGAATCCATCATCATGATCGGCGAGATCGGCGGCGACGCCGAGATCAAGGCGGCGCAGTTCATCAAGGAGAACATCCGCAAGCCAGTCGCCGCGTTCATCGCAGGCCAGACGGCGCCGAAAGGCAAGCGCATGGGCCACGCTGGCGCGATCATTTCTGGCGCGCACGGCACGGCAGAGGAAAAAATGGAGGCTCTGATGGCGGCCGGTGTGGGCGTTGCCCGTTCGCCAGCCGACATCGCTTCGACCTTGATCGAGCACATGAAAAAGCGCGGAAGGAAATAATCCTTCCGTGCTGGGTATCCGCCGTTACCAGGGAACAGCCATCGACTTGTGGCAAGGGGACTTGAAGAAGTTCGTTTGCGATGCGTCGGTGGTTTTTTTTCCTGCTGGATCTCCGTCAAACTCCCTGAACGCGAGCCTGCCAGTGTCCGGCCTGCCTGCCGGTGAAGCCATGATATTCCAGGGCAAGGATGGTGGTTATCCTTCGGCTCACTTGATCGCGGTCGCGTATTCCCCGATCGCGGACGTCGAGGATCGCAGCAAGCTCGGGACGGTACTCGGTTCTTACGCCAACGCTTTCGCTTTCGCCGCGAGCCTTGGCGTGCGCCACGTCGCGATGGTCGTACCACAGTCCGAAAAACTGGGTGATTTGTACGGTAGCCTCGCGATGGTCGCGCTCAAGAGTTTCCTTGATGAGGCCGCGGCGCGGGCAACCAACGGTCGCGCGCCGTCCGTGCCAAGGCGCGTGACTCTGGTCATGGAGAGCCTGCCCATCTATGATTGTTTTCAGGCGCAACTTTTCGCGGCTTTCGCGGATGGTCCTTGATACCGCGTGACCGTGTGTGACTGCGTCTCACTGGAGGATTTCCGTTGGCTCAAATATCGAGACAGGAATTCGAAAAGGCACTTGTGGCTCTCGAAGAGGCCTTCGCGGAATGCGCAAAACAGGCGCCTGGCTCGAAGGCCTACAAACTTCTCCGTGATGCCACGATCCAGCGATTTGAGTTTTCGGTGGAGATCGCGTGGAAAGTCTCCGCGAAAGCCCTTGGATCCCCGTCCACGAGCGCGAAACCAGTGCTCCGCGAGATGCTGCGCGCGGGGATGATCTCCGACATTGACCGTTGGTTTGATTTTGTCGAGGCGAGGAACAAGTCCTCCCACACATACGATGAGAACATCGCGGCCGAGGTTTTCTCCGCGATCGGACCGTTTATCGCCGCGGCACGGGAGCTTTTCTCAAAACTATGAATTCACCCGCCCATCCCTGGTCGAAGTTTGGCTTGACCGTGGATCAATACAAGATCCTTGACGAGCTGATGATCCAGCCCCTGAAGGCCGCGGGCGCGAAAGTCTGGATATTCGGTTCCCGGGCGCGCGGAGACCATCGTCCAGCATCTGATGTGGATGTCTTGTTTGAGTTCCCGTCAGATGTAGTTCCACCTTCTGGCATGATTTTCTCGATCAAGTCAGATCTCGAGGAATCCCGGTTTCCGTACACCGTTGACCTGGTAAGCGTGAAAGACATGGCGGTGTCATACAAAGAAAACGTTTTCCGTGACCGGATCATCATCTGAATGACCATTGAACGACTTTCAGAACTGGCCTATTACCGTACGGGCGGATCCTGCTCCAGGATCTACCTGCCTGAATCTATTGATGAAATTGCAGAGGCCGTTCGCGAAATCCACAGGCTGTCCTTGCCTTTTTTTGTCCTTGGCGGCGGCACCAACTCACTTGTCTGTGACGACGAATGGCCGGGCGCGGTGATCGCGCTCGCGCGCATGCAAGGACTCAGGACCCTGGATGAACAGGGGCGGGTCTTTTGTGAGGCCGGGGTTGAGAATTCGGCCTTCGCTAACTTCGCGGCGGATGAAGGACTCAACGGCGCCGGATGGATGTATCGCCTCCCCGGTCAGATGGGCGGGACAGTGCGGATGAACGCCCGCTGTTACGGCGGCGAGATCAGCCAGATTGTCAGGCGCGTCACCTGTGTAGACTTGCGGGGCAACGTGGTCGTTCATGACGACACTTCGAAAGTGTTTCGTGGATACAAGGACACAAGTTTCATGCGGACGGGAGAGATCGTCGCGTCGGTCGAAATCCAGCTGCAGCCCGGGGACACGGCGGCGACCCGCGAATTGATGAAATTTTGCGAGGACGACCGTGTCATGAAGGGGCAGTTCACGTTTCCCTCGTGCGGTTGCGTATTCAAGAACGATTACTCTGTCGGCGTACCCAGCGGCATGTTGCTCGAGGCCGCTGGCGTGAAGTCCCTTGCGCGGGGCGGCGCGGTGGTCAGTCCGCACCACGCGAACTTTGTCTTCAACAAAGGCGCGTCCAGCCGCGACATCATGGAGCTTTCCCTCATGATGCGGGAATCCGTGTACGCGAAATTTGGCGTATGGCTTGAGTACGAGATGGAAGTGCTCGGTAAGATCCCGGCGGATCTCGATGCGCGCATCCGCGAAGTCCGCGCGCGTGGCCCGGAAACCCCCGATTTGGCAGCCTTGCGGCAGAAGTTCAGGGTGACGGGGCCGCGAGCTCCCTCAGGTACTTGAACGTATAGATGCCGGTGCGGTGGCCGTCGTTGAAGTGGATCGTGAGGGCATATAGTCCAACCGACTCGATCTTGACGGGACGGACGGTGTCCTTGATGTCCTCGGGCTTGATCCGTGGCTCGTGAGACCATTCGTCGATACAAGCCGCGCAAGGGCACTTGCGGCGCAGCATCACCACATCAAGGGCCGACTTCTTGCCGTCGGTCCAGATGATCCCGAGAGTCCTTTGGTCGATCTGGGAAATTTCCTGTACGCGAATCGTATCCATCAGTTCTTCCACTCGCCAGCAGGGGCATCACTTTTCCACTCCAGGCTGAAGTGCTGGAGGACGTTCTTGTTCTCGGCGTGAAGGATCGAGACTTGGGCCGCCACGGCACCCGCGACATCAAAGAACGCCTTGCCGGCGGGAGAGTCGGCATGGCCAGCGACAAACGGTGTGCCCTCATCCGAAGCTTTCACGAGGCCCGGGTCCATCGGGATTCCGCCCAGCCACGCGACGCCGTGCTCACTCGCGACGCGCGATCCACCGCCTTCGCGGAAAATGAAGTGCTTCTTGTCGCAACCGTCGCACACGAAATAGCTCATCGTCTCGACCACGCCGAGCACCGGCACCTTGAGGGTCTCGAACATCGAGATCGCCTTGCGCACGTCGATGAGGGCGACTTCCTGCGGGGTGGTGACGATCACGGCGCCCGTGACTGGTGCCGTTTGCGATATCGTCAACTGGATGTCTCCGGTTCCGGGAGGATAATCGATCACGAGATAATCCAGTTCGCCCCACGCGACCTGGGTGAGGAATTGCTTGATGACGGCGGCAGCCATCGGGCCGCGCATGATCGTCGCCTTGCCACCCTGGTTGAACATCCCGACCGACATGATTTTCACACCGTCGACTACCGGCGGAGACACGAGATTCTCCGACGCGGTCGCGCCCTCGCGCAGGTGGGTCATAAGCGGGATCGACGGGCCGTAGATGTCCGCGTCAAGAAGGCCGACTTTCGATCCGGACTTCGCCAGCGCCCAGGCCAGGTTCACCGCCGTCGTCGATTTGCCGACGCCGCCTTTGCCGCTGGCCACGGCGATGATGTTTTTCACCTGGCCGAGCGATGCTGACACTGGCGAGCCTGTGTTGATCGGAAGGGAGCCGCGCGTCGATGCCGTCATCGTGACCTTGACGTTCGTGACGCCGGGGAGCGCCGTGACGACTTCCTCGCACCGGGCTTTCAGTTTTTCCTTCACGGGGCAGGCTGGAGTTGTCAGGTTGACCTCAAAACTCACTTCACCCGACTTGATTTTAACGTTGCGGACAAAACCCAGGCTGACGATGTCCCGGTGCAAATCGGGATCCTCGACGGCGCGCAGCGCGTTGAGCACGGCGTTCTCGTCAAGCGTCATGCCATTCCGCATTTCCGCGGCGGCGCTCTTGGAGCTGAATCGTTCCGTGATCTTTCCCAAAATACTCATGGAGATACTCATGACATGCATGTTCAGTGTCCTTCGAGGAATTTTGATGCCTGGATTGCCGCCTGGCATCCGAGTCCCGCAGCCGTGATGGCTTGCTTGAACAGCGGGTCCGCGATGTCGCCCGCGGCAAATACGCCGGGCGTCTTGGTCGCCGTGTGGTTCGTCGTCTTGATGTAGCCGTGGTCGTCCGTGTCGACCCACGGCTTGAAGATTTCGGAATTCGGCCGGTGGCCAATCGCCATGAAGAGGGCCGTGGTCTCGATGGTCTTGGTCTCGCCGGTTTCCGCGTGCTTCAACTTGATGCCGGTCAGGCCCGTCTGGTCGGAGATCGTTTCTTCAACGATCCAGGGAGTCATGATCTTGATCTTCTCGTTGGCGCGGGCGCGTTCGGCCATGATCTTCGACGCGCGGAACTCATTGCGCCGGTGGACCAGGATCACCTCCGAGCAGATCTTCGACAGGTAGTTGGCCTCTTCCATCGCGGAGTCGCCGCCGCCGGCCACGACCACGCGCTTGTTGCGGTAAAAAAATCCATCACAGGTCGCGCAAGTGGAGAGTCCGCGCCCCATCAAGGTCGATTCGGTCTTGAGTCCCAGGGTCTTGGCCGTCGCGCCGGTCGCGATGATGACCGTATGCGACTGGATCATCTTGTCACCGGCCCAGAGTTTCAGGGGCTGGGACGAGAAATCGACCTTGGTGATTTCCTCGTAGTGGATCTTCGTGCCAAAGCGTTCGGCCTGGGCAGTCATGTCGGTCATGAGCTTCGGGCCCATGATCCCGTGCTCGAATCCCGGGAAGTTCTCGACTTCAGTCGTTGTTGTCAGCTGGCCGCCATGCTGCACACCTGCGTATACGACGGGATTGAGGGCCGCTCGCGCCGCGTAGATGGCAGCCGTGAGCCCTGCGGGGCCGGTGCCGATGATCGTGACATCGTTGATTGGCGAATCTGGAGTTTTGGCCATGGTGAAATCCTCTGAAACCCGTTCACGCTGCCGGTTTTAACCGGAAATTCCTTTGGAGAATAGTGAAAGGAAAGGGAATTGGTAAGGCCTTTCACGTGGTTCCGGTCCAGATTCCCGGAAAGCCGTGGGATCCTCAATGCGGTTGGCTGAGCGGCCGATATTTTCTATGATGGAGGGTACATCAAACCGAGGCCTGACCATGATGTGCAAAATTTTTGCATCGGTGCCCCATTCACGTCTCAAAGCTCCGTCCAGGGCGACTTTGGCGGCTTTTGCCCTGTTTTGGCCCCAGTTTTTCCTGGGTGGCAGCGCCTTGGCAGCGGCCCGCCCCGATGTGAAAAGTCCCAGTGTGGTGGTCCTGTCCTGGGACCATGGCAAGATCCTGTACGAACGTAACGCGGACGAGGTCCGCCCCATTGCCAGCCTTTCGAAAATGTTCGCGGGTCTGGTCATTCACGACGAATGCAAGATCGATTGGGACAACCTGCACGAGATGTCCCCTGAAAACCGGATCGCAGCCCGTGGCGGCGACCAATCGAAGCTCAAAACCGGTTGGAAATTCTCAGTTAACGACTTGATGCACGCGGCCTTGATGCGCAGTGACAACCGCGCGTTCCCGGCCCTGGCGGAAGCCTGCGGCATGACCCCGGGCCAACTCGGTGAGAGGATGACTTCCCGAGCCAGGGAATTGGGCCTTGCGAAAACGATTTTCGCGGAGCCGACGGGTCTGTCCCCCCAGAACGTGTCGACGGCCCACGAAGTGGCTCTGATGCTGCAGGAAGTTACCAAGCGCCCCCGTTTGCAGGCTATCATGGCCAAACGGTCGTATTGGATGACGGCGCACCTTCCAAACGGCAGGACGCAGCGGTATGAGATCCGTAACACAGACCGTCTGCTGCAGAGTCGCGAGTTCAGTGTGATCAGTGGCAAGACGGGTTTCACGAACCTGGCGCGTTATTGCCTCGCGATTGCGGTCCGGACCGTAGAACATGGTGATCTCGGCATGGTGCTGATGGGCGCCGAAGGCAAACTGACACGATTTGCGGATGTACGGCGGATCTACCAGTGGCTGAAGAAAAACAACACGGTCGCGGCCCTCAACCAGAACAAATTCACGGATTCCGGGGCGGATTCCGCTGCCCGCGCGAACGCCGGGATCCGGGACGCTTCCCTTTGAAACTCAAATGGGGGTTCGTCTCCACCAATGGCTCGTTACCGGGCCTCGCGACGAGCGTCCTTTTGATCTCATCCATGGTCGCGACATTCCCTGTCGCCGCCGGACCGGCCCTCAAAAAGAATTCGCTGGGATCGAGTCTTGAGCGTCAGTTTGAGTCCAAAAAAAAGAATGTTTTCCAGAGCATCAAGTTCGTCCGTCTGCAGGACGGCGCTGTCATTTACCAGCTGGACCCTGAAAAACGTGTATCTCCCGCATCGGTGACAAAACTTGTCACGGCCGCGGTGGCATTGAGCAAATTCGGGCCAACCCACACTTTCACCACGCGGATTGCGCACACGGGACAGCGCAAGGGACCGGCCATCTCAGGTGACCTGGTGGCGATTGGTGACGGTGATCCTCTCCTGATTTCGGAAAAAATGTGGCAGGTCGCGGCGGACTTGCGTGCCATGGGAATTCGCGAAATCACTGGCGATATCATCGTGGATAATTCCTTGTTCGATGCTGAGACACGTGACGTGAGTCGTGAGGAAGGCGCGAATGCCTCGTCGAATGCGTACGATGCCCCTGTCAGTGCCTTCGCCGTGAATTTCAACACGGTCGCGGTAACGGTCAGTCCAGGAGAGAAATCCGGATCTCCAGGGGTTGTGAAGACCGATCCCGTGGACCTGGACGGAATCAAAGTCGAAAGCTCGGTCAAGACAGGCGCGCCGGGATCCGAGACGAAACTCGCGGCGGCGCGGATTGGATCCGAAGGCCAAACGCCGTTGCTGCGTGTTTCGGGAACCATCGCTTCGGACAGCGAGCCAAAAAAGATTTATCGATCGATGGTCAATCCAGGTCGCCTGGCAGGCGAATACCTGCGCGCTTTTCTGATGGACGCCGGGATCTCGACCAAGGGCCGCGTCCGCGCCGGGAAAGCTTCCGGAGATGAGCGTATTTTGCTGACAGTTCCGTCATACGACATGCGCAGGATCATCGGTGGCCTCAACACATTCTCGAATAACTTCATTGGTGACATGCTGACAAAGCGGTTCGCCGCGGGAAGCGCGACACCAGGATCCCTGGAGCGCGGAGCCAAGGTGATCCGCGATTATTTGAGGCAGGAAGTCGGGATCAAGGACGGTTTTGTGATTGAAAACGGATCGGGACTCTCAACGGAAAATCGACTGAGCGCGGACGACATCGTCAGGTTGCTGTCGCACATGGAAAAGGACATGACTGTTTTTCCCGATTTTCTTGCCAGCCTTCCCTCCTACGGATGGGACGGTTCCCTCAAACGTCGCATGAAGGGGTCCGACCGGGATCAGATCGGCGGGCTGATCCGCGCGAAGTCGGGTACGCTAGGCGAGCCGATCACGGTATCCACCCTGGCCGGGTACTTGAAGCATCCCGACGAGGGACTCATCGCTTTCGCGATCCTCGTGAACGGCGCCGCGGGAAAGGCCCAGCCGTCAGTTTCCGAGCTGCGCGCGCAGCAAGACGCGGCCTTGGCGGCTCTGCTGAAAACAAGGCGGAATTGACCAATTCCTCGACAGCCGGTGGCTTCAGCCAGTCGGAATATCTTCACAAATCCCTGATATTATTATTTTATTTTTAGCTTTCTCCCGCTCATGGCTGCGCCCGTTTCTTGCACCGGGGACCTTGGCCCGGAACACTTCCGTTGCCCTTTGTTCCGCCTGGAGTTTGGAACGTGCGTGCTTGGCTTGTGAAAATTCGTTGGGCGTTGGCTCCCGCCGCACTGCTGGTGTTGGCCCTGCCGTTTGGATGCGGCGCTCCGTCCCGCAAGCCTTCCGATGTTGGCGACATGTTCCTGCGCGAACCGGAGAAGTTGCGCGAAGTGGCGGGAAGGCTCTGTGACGCTCTCGGTGCTTCGGCGGAAGCGCCTTCTTTGAGGTCCGTGAAACTCAGCGCGAGCGATTGCCGCGCTGTTGACCAGAAGCCCCAGGACCTTTCGCAAACCAAAGAGCTGGATTTCGTCAAAATTGACCAGAAGCACATGCAAGTCATCGACGGCAACAGGGTCAGCGACCCCAGTGGTCTCTTGTACGTGCAGACACGCGGTCAGGTCTGGTTGAACCGCTCGATGATGCACCTCGCCCAGAAACTGATCCGCGCCATCCGTGACGCGGAAGCAAACGGTACGAGCGCGATCTTGCCAAACCTGAACGCCTCGGTGAGAGACAGTGACGTGGTTCATCTTGAGTTCAAGGAAATCAAGAAGACGACCCTTGATGAGACCGGGACACGTTTGAGCTCCGCTGTGGAATTGACTGGTCGGGGCGCCGTGACCATCAACAACGTCATAACGACCGAGGGTCGCATTTTCGACGACTCGATCGCCCTTGAGATCAACACGCGGGAGGACGCTCCGTTTGAGACGTCTCTTCTGCAGCGATTGAACGCGGTTGTGATGATCATTCCTTACAACAACGACGTATACGTCGACATGGTCATCGAGTTGCGCCTGCACTCTCTTGGCGTCGACAAACTTGTTTCCGAGCAAGTGACTTCCGCGTTGAGCACCGGCGTCAAGGCCGGTCTCGACGCGTTGATCAAATTGGATTGAGCCATGAGAAACCCGCGAATCACGAAATGTTTGCTCCTGCTGGCAGTGATGGCCGGGTCGTGCAAAAGCGCGGATGACAATGTTTTCATGGATCCGAAAATTGACATGAGTCGTACGCAAAACCTGGCAGATGGAAATGCCCCGGTCGCTCGCAATCCGGTTCCGATCGCGCTTGCGTCGTATCGTGTCCGCGTTTTTGGCAAGTCCGGCCCGGAAATTTGTTCGGGCGCGGTTGATTTGCAACTTCTGAGCAACCTGGGTTTTGGTCCGGCAAATGGTGGCATGACATGCTTGAACCAGAAGATTGACCTCGGACGAATGCTGGCTGGCCTTTCAGGGACGCCTGAGGGTGACGACACGGACATGATCGCGGACGGTACCATGGTCCGCGTCCGCAGGTTTGGCGGTGTCTCTTTCACTCCCGCGCGTCCATTGGTCGTCGGGCCCATCGTGCAAAATCCGGCCATGTTCATGAACCTCAACCAGACCAGCCGGCACCTCGCCACATGGCAAAATCCCGCGAACGGCCAGGTGGTCAACGCGGTTGGATACACGACGGTCAACGTTATCGGAGTCAACCAGACATTCGAATCTCAGACGCTCGGCAAGACGTTTGACCGGATCCTCCACTGGGAGATGACATCCAGTGGATACGACGGCATTCCGAAGAGCGACGCGTTCATTTTCGATCGCATCGAGATGCTTTGGAATTCTCGTCCCCTGGTCGTCCCCAAAAT
>CAWUNT010000055.1:0-9386 GCA_963923405.1 uncultured bacterium
AGATCGTCCGTCCCCAGAAATTCCCCTTCGCGAACACGACCCGCGCCTTCTCGGCCGGGATCTTTTTTTTCTGGTAACCCCACTTGCGGCAGATCTTGACCGCCGTCTCGCCCCCCTCGACGCCCGTGTTCATCGGCAACACGCGCTGGTATCCAAAAAACTCCGTCACGAATTTCTCGTATGGCCCGAGGCAGTCGTTGTAGAACGCCCGCGACGTCAGCGTCAGTTTCGACGCCTGCTCGACCAGCGCCCCGATAATCCTCGGATGGCAATGACCCTGGTTCACGGCCGAGTATGCGCTGAGGAAATCCAGGTATTTTTCCCCCTCAGGGCTCCACAAATGAACCCCTTCCCCGCGCGACAACACCACCGGGACTGGATGGTAATTATGTGCGCCAAACTGGTCTTCCAGCGCCATCAGTTCTTTTGAGGACAACGATGCAGCCACTTGAAACTCCGGACATTTGTTATGGTGGACCCCAACGCTCTAGGCTAAGATCCGGATCATTACCCTTAACACGACCGGGGCCCGCGTCCAAATGATCCGTCAACTCCGTCCCAACCTGATTTCGACCCTTTTCATCCCGGCCGCATTGCCGGTGCTCGCTGCGAACCTGCTCACGACCCCCGCACAGGCCCAGATGGAACTTCACGGCCACCACGGGGCATCTCACGGGGATTTTGGCCCCCCGACATCCCAGGGATTTTCATTTCACCTCCGCCAGGTGGCCGGGTTCAACAAACAAAGCGGCCCCCGCGGGGCCCAATCCGCCGCTGGCGAAAACTACCAGATGATGGTTTACCGCGGATCGTGGGGCCCCCTTAAAGTGGAACCTCACGTCATGACCTCGCTCGAGCCTTGGCTGCTCCCCAAGGAAGGCTCCCCGCAACTCTTCCAGACCGGCGAAACCTACAATGGCAAACCCATCGTCGACCGCCAGCACCCTCACGACTTCTGGATGGAGATCACGGAGAAACTGATCTACGAACTCGCCCCCGGCAGCAACGTCTACATCGTCGGCGGCCCGGTCGGCCAACCCGCCCTCGGCCCCGAGGCCTTCATGCACCGCGAATCAGCCCAACACCTCCCGTGGGCACCACTTGGTCACCACTACCAGGACTCCACCCACGTCTCGATGGGCGTCATGACCGCCGGTGTGAAGTTCGACATCGTCGAAGTCGCCATGTCCCAATTCAACGGCCGCGAGCCTGACGAGAACCGCGTCAAACTCGACCGCGGAAAACTCGACTCGTGGTCCTCGCAAGTCAAACTGTTCCTGTGGGATGGCCTCCACGGCCAGGCATCCACGGCCATCCTGAAAGAACCTGAAGCCCTTGAACCAGGTGACCAGCGCCGCAACACAGCCTCGATTCACTGGAGCACGGGAACTAAAGTCACGCCGGACGCGTTCCGCCACGCGACCAGCCTCATTTACGGAACAACCCAACGCGTCGCTGACGATGCTGGATCCGAAACCGCCCTCGCCGCGGACGCCTCCGGCTCTGAATCCACAAAACAACGCGAATCATGGTTGATCGAATCGGACCTGTCGTGGGGTTGGGGACTCTGGTTCATGACCCGGTTTGAATCTCTCGACAAACATGGACTCGGCCTCAAGGCGGACGAAGGCAAGTCCGACGACGAGACCGATCACGTCGTCAACGCCCTGACCCTCGGAGCCTTCCAGGACGTTGCCGCGCTGTCGAATGACACGGTCAAGACGGGCATCGGGCTCGATTACACGACCCACTTCATCGATGCCGCGGCACGCGCCGATTACGGGTCGAATCCTTACGGAACGCACGCGTTCCTCATGGTGAACGCGGCCTGGTGACGGGTCGTCCCCGGGCATCACGGCGGGTATTTCGGAGGGTGCTGAAAATGAAGAAAATCATGGCCATGGTTCTCCTCGCCACCGGGGCCTTGTTGCCCACTGCCCGCGCAGGCCAACGGCAATTCAAGGTCCTTGAGATCGACGAGAACCAGACCGGTCCTTACGCGATTTTCTCGGGCGGATCCATTGACACGATCGCCCGGGACGCAGAAGTCTGCGTGCCACGCCCGAACAGGAAATCACCCGGCGCGAAACCAATTTTTTGCGCGAAAATCGTCAGTGTCCGCAAACGCGCCGCGGCGTTTTACATTCCACTGGAACACCGGAAGGAAGTCCAGATCGGCACGCCCGTCACGGTCGAGATACCGGATGAAACTTCCGCGGAAGATTTACCGGAAGAAACAAAGACCGTCGCGAAACCATCTGGTCCGCTGTTCCCTCCCGGGCAACACATCGACATCGCGGCACACATCCAGGCAACGCCCGCCATCAAAACCAACAGCGTCTCGTTCTCGCCACTGCCGCGCGACAACACCAACGAACCATGGCGCGAGCGCGACGCCCTGAACCTCGCCCCCCTCGGCGTACAAGTCGCGTGGGCGCATGCGTTCCTGTCGGATTCAAGTTTACTGGGTCTGCGCGGCATGTACGCGCGTTCCCTCGAGGGAAGTTACCAGAACGACTATGACCTGTCGGACATGCAATCCTACGTCGAGACCACAACGCAGGCCTCGACCCTTGGTTTCTCACTGTTCTATGGTTTCCATGGGAAACTGAACGACGTGATGACTTTCCGCGCCAGCATCGGCCCCGGTTATCGCCGGACGACCGCGACGGTGGTGTCGAAACTCCAGGGATCCACCGACGAAACGATCGTCAACGGCACCGTCACAGGCAGCGCGCCCATCGTCGAAATCGCGTCGGGCGCCTCTTATCGCGCCGCCGGGATCGACTGGCTTGGGCAGTTGATGGTGGGAATCCCGCTCAGCGTCAAGACTTCCACTTCCGGGACATTCAACGCCGTACAGGAAGTCAGCGAAGAAGATGTGAAGGCCGACATCGTGAATCGAATCGCCCCGTCGAAAGGCATGGAAATCAGCCTCGCGCTCGGAATCACGCGAAAGCTTTGACCACCGGGATCACGGAAGTTTCTGCAAATCGACGCTGTTGCCATCCCTGAATGCTGTCGGCCTGTTGCCTTCGGAATCCGCATCCTCAATCCGCAAAAATTTGACGGCCTGACCGCCGATCGTAAACGGTGAGATGTTGTATATTCCGTACCTCATTCCACCCACAACAGGCCCGTCGTAAGTTCCGGACGCGTCGGCGTTCATGCACTGCATCGAAGTCAAATCCTGCGCAACTCCCGCGGCCCAGGTCACACCGCACGCCCGGTTGGTATTTGACGGATAGTCATTCAGGCGATTGATCTCGTTCTGATCGTAAACAGTCACACTCAATCTCGTGAACTTGAAGTCAATGGCACGGGTATCCCCGCTTCTATCCGGCGGCAAGTCGATAGACTTCAAGCCGCCAGCCTCAAAAGATCCTTGCACCGAGATCCGGATCGTCGGAGCGTCAACGGAGCTGTATTCGGGACAATCGACGCCGCCCGTTTGCGGAGCCTCCAGGCTCTCGTAGGTGAGCACGCCAACTTTCTCCACCACCAGAGTCTCGTAATTCCATTTGGGCTCGGCTGACTGGTCGTCCTGCTTCAATCCGCAACCGCGCCACTGGCCGACGAGGTCATATCCAGGCACTTTGCCGATTTCCACGGTCGATGGCTGGGAGATCGCCGACTCTACTTTCACGCTGGTTTTCGCGACTTGAAAGGCTCCAAATCGCGTTGTCTTGAATTTCGCGTATCCATTGGCGATCACGAGATCCGAACGCGGTATCAATCCCGCGTATTGCACCGTCGCGCCATCTTTCAACGCGTAAGCCTTGTAAACGACCACATAATTGTCGGTGTCATCATCCAGCGCCAGTGACGTCGTGAGGATGGGAATGCTGAGCTGCATTGGCACCGAAAGTTCAGTCGTCGTGGATGGCGCGACCAGGACCGACGGACCTGCTGCCGCCAACGCGACGCTCGCGATCCCGAGGTCAGCCGCCTGGGCCGCGTTCGCGATAGACTCGGTCGCGGACACAGAAATACTCACGTCAAAACTCAACGCGCCCGGCGGAATCAACACGGACGATCCCTGAAGATCCCCCGAGGAAACGCTCATCAATTGCGCCTGCGAACTGAGCGCGCTGAACAGGGCCTGGATCACCCCGCCGTCTTCTGATGTCGACAACGCCAGACGCGAAGCCACCCGTTCGTCCGTTGGGGTCCCCTTGCACGAAACGATCGACAAATGCGCCCAGCAGAGCGCCGTCATCACGCGAATGTAGACCTGACGATTCTTGTCAAAGGGTTTCATGACTCAGCCAACCTTTCTCAAGTACATGCTCAACCCCGCGGCGTACTCCATCCACTGGCGGATCTGCGCGACGGATCCAGATAATTTCACCGCGCCAAGGCGCACGGCTTCTTTCGGCATGCCATACACGGCACATGAGGCCTCGTCCTGCGCCACGGTGAATGCCCCGCCTTCAAGCAGGCTCTTCAGTCCCTCGGCCCCGTCGCGCCCCATGCCGGTCAACAAGGCCGCGAAGACACGCATGTCTCCGATGGATTTCGCCGCGCTCTGGAACATGAAATCGACGCTTGGGCGATGGCCAGTCACCGGCGGACCATCGTCGACCACGAGTATCGGTCCGGACATGCCTTTGCGTACGCCGATGTGTTGCGATTCGGGCGACAAGTAAATGGTCCCTGGTTGCAGGACTGTCCCGGTTTTGACGTCGCCCAGCTTCAATCCCGAATTGCGCGCAAGGCGTTCCGCGAAGTTCCGGGCCAGGGCCGGCGCGATGTGCTGGACCACCACAACCGGCGGCGATCCTGCCGGCATCGCGCGCAAGAGTTCCGTCAGCGCGTCTGGACCGCCTGTGCTCGCTCCAATGAGGATCACCTGCGCTGGTCCGCCCTGCGCCAGCCATTTGCGAAGCTGGTAACGATCTTCCGGCATGCCGGATTCCCTCTCGCCCACTTGTAAGTGTCCGTACTACAAGATGATTCGAGAGGTTCCGTTGGTTTCTTTAGAAGCGACAGCAGCCTCAACTGGATCGTCAGGAGAGAACCGGCGGGATTTACTGGTCTTTCGCGCTAGTTTTTGCCGGATTCGCAAGCGGGCTCAAGCCTCGCAAATTATCCGCGAGGACGCGCTCATGCCCGTTGTTTCCCGGCACGTAGTAACGCCGTCCGCGCAGGGCTTCCGGCAAGTATTCCATCGCGGCGGCTCCGGCCGGATCATCATGCGCGTAGGCGTAACCCTTGCCGTAGCCCATCGATTTCATGAGCCCGGTTGGCGCGTTGCGCAGCGCCATCGGGATCTCCAGCGCGCCAAACTCGCGAACATCCGCCAGCGCCTTGTTGATGCCGACGTAGGACCGGTTGCTCTTTTGCGATGACGCGAGAAACGTCGTCACCTGCCCCAGGATGATGCGCGCCTCGGGCATGCCAACTTGATGCACCGCGTCAAAACCGGCCTGGGCCATGACAAGGCCCATCGGAGTCGCGTTGCCGACGTCCTCACTGGCCGCGATCACAAGGCGCCTCGCGATGAACAAGACATCCTCGCCCGCGTCGATCATGCGCGCCAGATAGTGCAATGCGGCGTCGGGCTGGCTCGCCCGGATGCATTTGATGAAGGCGCTGATCGTGTCGTAGTGCTGGTCGCCCTTCTTGTCATACAGCAAGGCGAACGTGTCGCCCATGCTGCGCAGGGCCGCCATGTCCACCGGCGAGACGCCTGCCGGCGCCGCCGCCGCGAGCGCCTCGAGGATGTTCAACGCGCGCCGCGCGTCACCGGCGCTGGACCGCGCGATGGCGTCCAGGACTTCCGGCGCGATGTCCGCTCGCAATTTCGTTTTGCCGGAATTTTCCAGGGCGCGGCGCAAAACCGCGACCAGGGACTCATCCGCGATCTTGTGGAAACGGAAAATGATGCTGCGCGAATTCACGGCCGCGTTCACTTCAAACGACGGATTCTCCGTGGTGGCGCCAATGAACTTGATCGCCCCCGACTCAAGGGCCGGCAGCAAGACGTCTTGCTGGTTCTTGCTGAGGCGGTGGATCTCATCGAGGAACAAAAGATGCGCCTTGCACCCTGCCTCGACTTCATCCTGCGAGGCCTGGATGACTTCGCGCAAATCCTTCACGCCGGCGCTGACCGCCGACAGGACAACCAGTTTTCTCTTTGACGCCTGGCCAATGACCGACGCCAGGGTGGTCTTGCCGCAACCGGGAGGCCCCCAGAAAATCCAGGATCCCAGGCGGTCTTGTTCCGCCAGTCGACGCAGCGGCGCGCCTTCACCCCAGATGTGATCCTGCCCCAGCACATCCTCAAACCGCGCCGGGCGCATGATCTCGGGCAAAGGCAAATCCGCCGCATTCTCAAACATGAAAACCACTTCCCGTCATCCTGAGCGGCCCGTCATCCTGAGCCGCAGGCGAAGGATCCTCTCCCCCGTCATCCTGAGCCGCAGGCGAAGGATCCTCTCCCCCGCCTACTCCCCGATCATCAGATCCAGCTCAGGGTCACCAATAAGATTTGACTCCAAAGCTGTGTACACCATGACCGTGGAGCGGTCCACCGAAAGGGCGGTCGCCTTGGCGCCGTGGTTCATGAAACCGATCGTCTTGATCTTGTCCTTGAATCGCTTCGACCAGAATGCCCGGTGCAAGATCGCCGAGGTCCCCTCGCCGTCGCGCCCTGGCTCGTACCATCCGTAACGCGTGTTCGAGATCATCGCTGCCGGCCCGAATTCAGGCAGGCGAACCGCCTGGACCGTCCAATTGTCGATATCCGGATTATTCGGATAACAGCCCTGTGAATAAAAGAATGCCGGACGCGACTTGAAGTCAGGAATTCGGCTCGCGTTCATGCGCAACGCGTAATCCGAGTTCGCGTGTCCCAGATGATTCACCACGTGATAATCGCCCGCGGCCATCGCCTCCAGGAACTGCGTCGCGCCAACTTGTTGGCTGAACGTGTCGTACAACTTGGTGAACTGCGTCGTCGCCGGGAATCCCGTGCTGGCCGGCGCGACGTTGCGCCCCGTCACCAGGTGATCGAGAATCCATCCACCCAGGGTCGAACGGTCCAGTTCCTCGCCATAGGACATCGCCGCCGTGGTGCGTCCCGCCTTGGCGGCATCGACCAGGGCCATGTGCTTCGCCACCCAGGCCTGGAGATGCTCACTGGACTTCACGCCGACGCGGCCCACCGCCACTTCGCATTGCCAGTCGTAATCACTCGTAGACCCGGTGAATGTCCCGTCAAGGCAGGCATAATACTGGTCCGACGGAACCGGATCCCCGTTGTTGCTGCCCATGCCCGACCGGATCCGTTGCCAGGGCAAATTCGCCTTGTCACCGACCAACAACACGAAATCGATGCCCTGGTCACGATACTGCGCCCTGATGAACTCGCGGATCTGCCCCGGCGTCGCCGTCGCTCCAGGAGAGATCGACTCCAGCGTCGCCATGCGCACGTTGATGCCACGCGCGCGTTTTTCTTCCATCAACGGCTTCAGCGCGGTCGACGCCTCATCGCCGATGATCGCCTGCTTGCCGATGATCAGATAACCGACGGGCGCCTCATCCACGCTCGAGACGCCCATCTGCGCACGCGTCGCGACGACATCATTGTCGATGCCCCGGATTGCCTCCTCGTAATCACGCGCCAGGTTGGGCCGCAACAAATTGCCCAGAGGCGCTCTCGTCACGGGTTCAGTCTCGACCGTCAACTTGATCGAGTTGTAATAACGGGCCGTGGTCGGGCTCGTCATCTGGAACGGATAAACCGGGACCTCGACAAAATTGAAACCCCGGAAAGAAACCTGACGCGGCTCCCCGATCAATTTCGCCGGGAACACCCCGGCGACGTACCGCGCCACAAAAGGCCTGGTGTCGTATCCGAGAGAGATCACTTTCTGCCGCCCCGCGATCTCGGGCACGTAGTCCATGTCCGCGCCCTGGGTCGCCTCGTACTTGACGTACTTGAACGTCTGGCCGGCCGGCATCAGGATCCGCACCGTCCGCACCGGAATCACAGGGTGAAGTTCCTTGCGCCACGACGGCAATTCCTCGCCCCACGGCCGGCAGGCCTCGTCCGCCCGGCACCGCCCGTTCTGGGGTTGCGCGATCTTGAAGTCCAGTTGTTTGGTGATGGATCCAGCCAGGGCTGTTCCGGCGACGCCAAGGGCCAAGGCCGCCTGCAGGGTCGCGATCAGTGTTTTTTTCATGAAAAACGCCTCCTCGAGAGGATGATTTACACAGGTTCTTGGCACGGGTTCTTGGTCGTGCTAGCGAATATGGAGGCTATGCTAACACCAACCGCCGCGAATCCGGATACATCGACGGGGACGTTTGATGAGTTACCAAAAACGACTTCATATCCTTAAATCCATCACCCTGATTTTGGTACTTTTGCCGTCGACGCTTGGTCACGTTGCCATGGCATCGCAGGCCTCGACATCCTCGACGGATTCCGTCTGGGTCAAACAACCTGTTGCCGAGGCGCTTGAGACGGCGCGACGCGAAAACAAACCGGCCCTCCTCTATTGGGGCGCCGTCTGGTGCCCGCCCTGCAACCAGCTCAAGTCACAAGTCTTCAGCCATCCCGAATTCGCGTCGGTCACACAGTCGTTCGTCCGCATCTATCTCGACGGCGACGAACCCGGCGCGCAGGAATGGGGCGACAAGCTCAACGTGTCCGGATATCCGACAGTCCTTGTCCTCGCGCCCGAGAAATCCGGCCAAAAGGCTGATCAGAAAACGGTCATGAAAGAACGCTTGCGCCTCGCCGAATTTGTGAACTTCAAGGAGTTCCAGACTCTCGTATCCGCCGCCCTCGCCGACAGCGTGCCGATGAAAAAGAACCTCGTCGCGAAGGCCCTGACAAAATATGGAAAGAAGGCCACGATCGAGGAATGGAAACTTCTCGCCCTGACGTGGGACGTCGTCGAAACCAGTTCTGACGCAGGCGACGCGCAGGTCAAGGCGACCATCAAGGAACTCGACAAACTTTTCGCGGCGTGCCCCCACGGCGACATCCGCGGCCTGATCGCGGCGCGCTTGCTGAACCTCGACACGGGGATTCAGCCCGCGTGGATTGACGCCGTTCTCGCGACAGAGGCTTCGATCTATGCGGCGCGCGCGCCTTTCTTGAGCGGCGCTGGCCAGTGGCTCGAGAAAACGCCGGCCGCGACTTCAAAAGAGACCGCCTTCAGGCTGATCGAGGGTGTCAAAAAACTTCAAGGCAACCCGGGACTCTCGGCCGCCGAGAAAATCCAGGCATGGTCCACACGCGTCGATCTGGAAACCGCGATGGCAGACCGCAAATGGATCGAGGCAAGAACCCTTGACCAGACGCGTCGCGAGGCCGCCGCCGAGGCCTTCAAACTCGAAGCCGCCAGCAAGTCACCTTTCGAGCGTCACGC
>CAWUNT010000056.1:0-9364 GCA_963923405.1 uncultured bacterium
ACTGGCCGTACCTGGATCTTGAGATCCATGACGATATCGGGCAACTGCTGGCGCAACACGGACCGAGGGTCGCGTTTTTCTCGGCGCGCTCCACGCGCCCCTACACGGAAATGCCGGCGGAAACGGACTTGCTTGTTTTTGGCCAGGAAACCCGGGGCCTCCCGCGGGAGTTGCATGAAACATATCCGGACAATTTTTACACGATACCGATCTTTCACGACAAAGTGCGCAGCCTCAACGTCGCCAACGCCGTGTCGATCGTGTTGTACCACCAATTGATGAAGCGCCTCGGGGAGATTCGATGAGCACGACCAAAAACCTGTTCACTCCACCTCAGGTTTCGCGCCAGTGGATGGATCAATTTCTTGTCCCGGGTCTGATCGAGGCGCGTCCTTACAAGATCGACACCACGTCAACACCGGTAAAACTCGATCAAAACGAGAATCCGTGGGACTGGCCAGATCACCTGAAAGAGAAAATCACCAGAGAATTGCGCCGCATCCCGTGGAACCGTTATCCATCCGCCTACTGCGACGATCTAGCCGACCTCGTCGCCGCGCAATCTGGACTTGCGCCTGGATGCGTTCTTCTTGGCCCCGGATCCAACTATCTGGTGGCCCTCGTCATGAGCACATTCTCGCGCACTGGACAGGGAAAGGTCGTGGTCGCGCGCCCGTCATTCGCGCTCTATGAGTCTCATTGCGCTTACGACGGCATTCCCTGTGAGCCCTGGCTGCTGGACGACAACCTGCAATACGATGTCCGCCTTTTACCCGTGCTGACGCCTGGCTCCATGGTTGTCTTTGCCTCGCCGAACAATCCCGTTGGAAACGTTCTCCCGTACAAGACACTGAAGGATCTCGCGACGCGCCATCCGGAAGTTCTGTTTGTCGGGGACGAGGCCTATCTTGAATACGCCCGCGAACCTTACACCAATTTGCTGCGAGACCACTCGAACATCCTCCTGATCCGCACCTTCTCAAAGACGCTCGGCGCCGCGGGAGTCCGCCTCGGTTATGTCCTTGGCGCGCCGCAACTCATCGAGCAGCTGCGTAAATTGCGCCTTCCATACATGATCAATGCTTTCGGCCTCGTGGCTGCCCGCTTCGTCCTGGAAGATACCGGGGCACAGGCTCACTTCAAGTCCGTGGTGACCAAGGGTATCGCTGAAAGGGAACGTGTTTTCGCGGCATTGCAGCCGATGGCCCGGAGCAAGTCATTCAAGGTCATTCCCTCGGAAGCCAACTTCCTCCTGCTGAAATGGCAGGACCAGGCCTCTTGCGACCGCGCCTACCGGCATATACTGGAACAGGGAATCCTGATCCGGGACGTCTCCAAAGGGCCGGGGCTGGTTGGATGTCTTCGCGTAAGCATTGGAACTGACGAGCAAAACGACCGTTTCTTGGCGGCAATGGAACGCCTCTGACCGGCCCCTCGACCCACCCCCGAAAACTTTCCCTCAAACCCCATCCGGGCAGTCCGATCCAGACCATGGAATCCTTCGGTTTGGACGACGCCATTGGATGATCAAATGAGCAACGAAATCGACTTCTCGAAAAAATTCGCCATCACGATCCCACAAAAGCAGGATCCATCCTTGCCGGTGATCGTCGTCGACGACCAGGTGGATATCCGGCTGATCATCACCCATCACCTGACAAAACTTTCTTTCTCAAAGATCCTCCAGGCCGGCGACGGTTACGAAGCCATCGGCCTGCTGCAAAGCACGCCCAACTGCGCGATGGTCCTTTGTGACTTCCAGATGCCCATGTTGGGAGCCATCGAACTCCTGAACGAGATGAAAGATCGCGTCGACATACCGCGCGTGCCTTTCTGCTTGATGCTCGAGGGTGCCAGCCGCGAGCGCCTGATGCACGCGATCGAGCACGGCGTGGACGAGATCCTCGCGAAACCGTTCACCCTTCAGGACCTGACTGGCAAGATCACATCGTGCTTCCGGAACTTCCATAATCCCAGGAATCCAGAAAAAGTTTACGAACTGGCCAAGATCAACTTCCGCGCGCGCCGGTTTGACGACGCGACGGCGATCTACCAGACCTTGCGGGACGCTTCCCCGAAAGCCGTCCGTCCTTTGCTCGGCCTCGCCCGGGTCGCGATGGCAAGCGGCAAACTCGAGGAAGCCTCGAAATTCATTTTTGACGCCGAAGTCATCAATCCGAAATTCGTCGCCACCTGGAACATGAAGGCCGAACTGCAACTCATGAACAAGGACATGGCAGGGGCGGTTGAGAGCTACAAGTCGGCCATCTTCCTGTCGCCGTTGAACCCTGTCCGTTACAAGACCGCGGCAGACATGCTTTTCAAGATGCAGCGTTACGCCGAGGTCGTCGAGATCCTCGAGCTGGCTTACAAGAACCAGGTGCAGTTCAAGGAATTGAACCACTACCTGTCCCAGGCGTACTTCATGGTGAAGGACTATGCGAAGGCCTTGAAGTTCATCAAGACAGCCGTGCTTGCTGAACCGGAGAACATCGCCTACCTGAACCAGTACGGGATCTGCCTCAAGGAGACCCGTCAATTCGAGGAAGCCGCGAAAGTTTACAACCAGATCATCAAGAAAGAGCCGGAAAACAAGTCAGCGCTTTACAACAAGGCCATCCTTCTTTTCACGCGCGGTGAAAAGGACGAAGCCATCAAGTTGCTTGACCGCGTCGTCAAGAAGCACCCTGATTTCGCGCAGGCCGCGGCAAAACTCAAGGAATACCAGCAGGCGATGCAAAAGCCCGCCTGATCATCAGAACCCCGGCCAAAAGCATCAACACCGCAGCCACCGCGTAGGAGTGGCTGTCCATTGAGGCTCCGGTGTTCCAGAACCAGAAATCCGGGGATTGCCCCGCGACGGTTCCCGTGGCTGCCTTGAATCCCGGGACATTGAACCTGCCTGCCATCGCCGTGAAATCCACGACATAGTCCCGGCCATGCAAGCCCATCGCGCCCAGCAACTGGAACTGCGTGAGCAACGGACTGAAGTCCGGCACGTGATGCGCGAAAATCAAGTCATCAGCGATTGAGATTCCGCCCGTCGGCGTGGCTCCGAATGCTTGCTGGTCAACGAAAGAGCCCCATGAGGTCAAATAGTGGGAACCGATGATCGTGACAGGAATTTGCAGGATGAAACCGGCAACGCACGCAACGAGGGTCAAGACCCTGAAACGCCGGGAGGGGCCCGCCGCGGAACACCGCATCACAGCCGGCAAGACAAGCGCCGGCACGGCCGGGATGACCATACGTGGACCCCAGGCCCAGTCGCCGCTCCAGCACCACCAAGTCGACGCGACGCCCAGGATGATGGCGACACCCGCGACCAAAGGAGCGTCCCACGTCCGCATGAACGCGGCAGCGGACATTACCTCAACACGGCGACACCATGCGATCACACCAGCGATTGCCAGCGGCGCATAAAGAAAAATCGACTTCCCTGGACTCAGAAGATTGCCCCATGCGCCGGTCAACGGGCCGGAAAACACGAGATAATCTTCATATCCGGTGATGTTCCATGCGCCAAAACGCAAGTGGTTGAACCACGCCCACGCGACGCACCACGGGATCATGCCAGCAACAAACGATGGCATCGCCATGGATCGACGCTTTACCAGATTCACTTGCCCTCCGGATCCCGGCTCTGGCGCGATCCAAAAGGCCCAGACGACAGGAATGGCAAGCAAGGCATTGGTCGTGCGCAGGTTGAGCAACGCGCCGACAAGCAATCCGGCCATGAAGCCTCTTTTTTTCGCGACCGAGACCATCAACAGGATCACACAAAGAACCTGAATTCCGTCGGAATAATGAATGCGGGAATAATTCCAGAGGGGCGTGGAAAACATCGTGGCAATGGCGAAGGCCCGGGACATCCAGGGAGCAACGCCCGCCCCCGCGAACAGCGACACCAAAGCCACCACGGTCCCGGCGCCCCAAAGGGCGGGGATCAATCCACGCGCGAGCTTCTGCGGCGGAGATTCTCCTGACGTTGGTTTTCCAGCCAGCACGACGGAAGGCACGCAAGACGCCGTGAACAGCAAGGGGCGCATCGACGGCCTGGTCTGCGCTTTGATGTTGGAGGTGATGTTGGAGCTTACGTCGGAGGCGCTGGCAACCACTGGCATCCCGGTCCGCAGCCAGCTTTCAGCCGCGAAACAGGCTTCCTCCCCGTCGCCAAACCAGGTCCTTGCCGGCGCGAAGGCCAGCAGGACCAGGAGCGTTCCCAGAAACAAATATAAAAGAGAACGTTGTGGGCTCATGCCCACCAGTTTATTTGGTCAGGCCGATTTCCCGCAACCGCTGGCTCAAATATTCCCCTGCCGTGATGTCGGGGTAGAGTTTCTTGCCGCCCTGGCGCTTGACGCAACTCTCGAGAGGACTCAGCGATGCCTCGCCACGCGGATGAACGAAGAACGGCATCGAGAACCGGCGCTCGCGGCTGACGTCGGGATTCACGACCCGGTGCGTCGTACTGCGCAACACCCCGTTGGTCATGTTCTGGATCATGTCACCAGTGTCGACGATGATTTGACCGCGCAAGGCATGAATCGGCAACCACGTCCCGTCACGTTGGAGCAGCTCCAGCCCACCGGCCGTTGCCTCGACGAGGAGCGTGATCAAGTTGATGTCCTCGTGGGCGGCCGCGCGGATACTTGCCGGATCGGCGTCGTCGGCGACCGGAGGATAGTGGATCACGCGCAGGATGGTGTCCCCGTCATCCGCGATCGAGGTAAACCGGTCTTTGGGCTCGCCAAGGTACTCGGCGCAGGCCTCGAGGATGCTCACCGCGCAACGATCCATGTTCTTGTACAAATCGAGCATTGTTGACTTGAACCCGGGAACTTCCGCGGGCCAAAGGTTGTGAAGGCGCGCTTCTCCGGCCGCTGCCGGGCGATTCCACGTCTCACGGCCGACGTGCCAGAATTCCTTCAGGTCAGGGGCCTTGGAGTCTTTCGCGTGTTCCCGGCCAAAGCTCGTGAACCCGCGCTGACCGTGCCAGTCGAGGCGTTCGTAAGCCTTTTTCTGGCCGTCCGGCAACTCGAAGAACTTGTGCGCCAGACCGTACGCATTGTCGATCAACCCGTGGTCAACACCATGATTTTCAAGCGCAAAAAAGCCAAGATCGTGCAACGCGGCACCGACCGTTTCCACAAAGCGCCGGCGCCGGGCCGGGTCAGCGGAGAGGTAATCCTGCAAATTCGCGACTGGGATTGTCTGTTTTGGAAGCTGGGTCATCCGAAAAAACTCCCGGGAAAACTCAACATGTGATGAGGCCCGTCTATAAGATTACGGGGCGCAGCGCAAGCCGCCATTGCCAATGATTTCCGGGGCAAGGGCCGGCAGGATGGCCTGCAGGGCGACGCATTGGCCGCGGCCCAGTTCGCCTGCCGGGAACCCGGCGGAGGCACGCGTCTCCGCGGCGACAACAAACGCGTCCCGCACAAACGAGCCGAGCGAAACTTGATTCGCGGAACGGATCTGGTTCCCCATCCGGCGCGCCCAACGAAGGAGCATATCCCCCTTCAGCATCGACTTTTCCTCGACCGACCCGAAAGCCCGGCGCGTGGCCACGTCCGCGGCGACAGATTCAAAGACCGCGTCCAGGCCATGGGCAACGATGGCGCCGATGGAATGGATCCCCTGAAAATCCGGGGCAGAGCACGAGGCGCTGCCGTCCATTTCTTGCGTGGACAGGAAGATGGACTTGACGCGCGCGTCGTAGACTTTTGCCGAGCCGTCACCGAAGTTGGCGGACTCAACATCGCGCGAATTCGCGAAGCAATCGACACCCCGCAACTGGCCATCCTCGCTGTTGCGCGTGTAACGGGCATACAAGTCCGCGAAACCTTCGTTGACGGCACCCCAATACAATGACGGTCCGACCGAACGCCCGCTCGACTGGAACGGATTGCCGATGGTGATCCTGAACGGGAGGGCCATGTCAAAGCCCAGGAGACCGATGGTCGACATTCCCGGGCGGAATCCAACGCGCGACCAGTCGAACATCGGAGGAGCGGCAACCAGTTTTTCGCCACCCATCGATCCGGTTGATCCTGAATCAGGACCGAGGCTCAGGTTGTTGGAACCCGCGAGCGCGTATGTCCGCAGGATATGGTGACCGAATTCATGGCTCATCGCCCAGGGAACTTCCCACAGGAACAGGTCTTTCCACAGGCCGCTCTCGGCTGCCTTCTGGCTCTTGGGATAGATCATGAACGCCGGCCCCGACCGGTAAGCAGGCGCGTACGCGAGATTGTCCGTCACGAGACTGATGCGGGTATCGCTGCCGCCGCTGGCGTTTCTGACAGGAAACGAGCGTTCCACGCGCGGCAGGACCACAAGTTCCGTCGCGGGCAAGTTGTTCGCGCGCGACGGCAGCGAGTTGTGGAATTCATAGGCGCGATTCAGGGTGTAAAGGCCCGTCAGGGCGACCGTCTCGTGCGACGTGCGGGGAAACATGGCGCGGTCGCGGCAAATTTTCAGGGGCTTGGCCTGCTCGACAACATCGAATTCGGAGGGACAAACAACCTGGGATCCGCTCAATTCACAATTGGCGCGCTCGCGCAGTCCATATGTCGTGCGCGTGATGTGGCGGGATGCCAGGACCGGCGCCGAAGTCACCGCCGTCAACGGGACAACGGATTCATGGATTTGACCCTGATGCCACTCGAAGATGCCAGCTTCGACAACGGCGTTGGCACCGCTGGCCTGGGTCTGGCAGGCCGCGTCGTCAAAACGCATCGAGTCACCGCCATCCGGCCCCTGCCAGGTCTCGCCCGTATTGTTCGGGTCGTAAGATGAATCAACGGGGTCGTTGTTGCCGCTGGAACCGCACGCGTGCAAGCTCAAGGAAGCCGCGATCGCCAGCACCGTCAACGCCAATGGACTTCTTGAAAACAACCGCTTCGACATCAGCTCAACCTCAACTTGCCACTTCAACTTGCGACTTCAACTTGCGACTTCAACTTGCGCGCGGCAGCCTGAAATCCGACGCGACGACAACATCACCAATCTGGCGCGGCCGGAACAGCAGCCGCATTCCAACGCGGATGTTGCCGAGTCCCGCCCGCACCAGGTCATAAGGAAAAAACATGAACGAACGGCGGCCGCGGTCACCATCATCGATCGTGAGTGATCCCATGCGGTCGGGGTCGAAGAAAGTAACAGTACCTTCCGCCTCATGGACATCCTCGTTACGGTCGATGACGAGGGCGCCAACACTTCCGGGGACAGCGGCCGCCTTCAGGGCGCCCGACACGGCGTCAATCTTCGAGTCACCTTCACGCAGCATCACAATCAGAAGGTGACGGGCCCGGGTCGCGGCGACGTACATCATGCTCGACATGATCGGGTTGGACATTTCCATCTTGTGTTCGCTGAAGTTGACCAGTATCGCGGCCTTCGCCTCAAGTCCCTTGAAACCAGCGACGGTCGCGAGCTGCACACCACCCGGGGCCGCGACACCGTCATCAATGCCGAGGGTGCTGGACTTCATGCCAGCCAGGATCGATTCGGGCGACTTCGGGTTGCGGGCCGAGACCAGCGCGATTTCATCGGGACGCACGTGCTCACGACGGACAAGGTCCAGCATCACGGCTTCCAGTTTTTTCCGGGCGTCTTCCCGGTCCTTGTAAGTAACGATCTGGGGCATGAAACCGCTTCGCGCGCTGTGGCTCTGAAGCACTTGTTTTCCAGTGCGGAATTCGCGCGCGAACGTGGAAATCTCCTTGGTCGTCCGGTAATTGTGCACCAGCGGGAAATACGGCGGCGCCACCGGCAGGACCTGTTCCGGGACAAAAAGTGTCTCGCCACCGCCTGAACCGAAGACGCCCTGGCTGCGATCGAAGAACAGGTAAAAACGGCCAGTCTTTGGATCGGCCAGCAACGACTCGATCGCCTCCCACCAGAACGGCTGAACATCCTGCGCCTCATCGCAAAGGATCACATCGTAACGCCGGGGGTCCGAGGCACCAATTTCCCCGATGGCTTGTTTCAGTTTTTCGGGGCCATCGAACTGGATCCAGTCCTCAAGTTTGCCATGGTACCCGGATGGCACCCGCAGTAACTCGACACCGAAACGCGACGCCAGTTCGCTGTAAGTCATGACGTCAACGCCGCGACCGGTATCGGCGCGCAAACGTTCGTTGAGCAGCGGGTTGGACGATGTCAGGAGCACGCGAGCGCCTTCATCCCGGTAACGGCGCGCCAACATGGCGGCAAGCATCGTCTTGCCAGTCCCGGCCTCACCCTCGATGCCAAGACGCAACGCGCTGGTGACTGGAGTAACCAGGGATTCCTGGATGGATTCGATGTCAGCCACGCGCAAATCGTGGTGATCGATATACTCGCGCAGATACTTGCGGCTCTCGTAGTGGCTGCCGTTCACCAGACGGTCGATCGCCTTCTCACCCGGATTCACGAACTTCAGGTACTTCTCAAGGTGGGATTTCCGGACGATCTCGTTCAAGGTCTGCTCGAGATTCGCGAGGCGACCACGGCCGATCACGAGTTCACGCTCGACTCCCGCCGTGACAGGCAGCTCAGATTCGTCAAGGTTGGGCAGACAAACCGCATGGCAAACCGGCATCCGCATGTTTTCGCGCTTCAAGAACCGGTAAAACCGGTTTTTCCAGACCAGCGCCTGGTTGAACGGGTTCTGGATCCTGAATTTCTCGCCTTGGCGGTTGATGGAGAAAAAATCGCCATTCTCGATCTGAATACGGCCACCCTTGACCTCGATCACGACAAATCCGGCCGCGGGATGCCACAAAACGAAATCGATCTCGTTCGACTGGATTCCCTCTCCCGGCTCGAACGCAGACAGGACGCACGAGTAATACACGCGCCAGCCCGCGCCGAGTCCAGTCGCGGCCGCACGGTAAAAAATTTCCTCGGCGCTGCTCGGGAAAACAACACGCTGCTTCGTGGTGTCTGGAATCATCATGACCATGCGTTATTCCTCCCCGAATATCTGCGTGGCGAACCAACTGCGCCCGCTGCGATAGACACCCACGCCGAGAAAGTCATAATTGCCCAGCATGTTGCGACGATGCCCGGCGCTGTTCCACCACATCTCGGCGAAATCGCTCGCGATGGATTCCACGGAACCTGAGCTGTAGCCGGTGTAAGCGACGTTCTCCCCGGAGACATCAAAGGACAATCCAGGTCCGAATTCAGTGGCAAGGAAACGTTCGCGCGCGCCCGGGAAACCCGCGTGGCTGATGCCACCGCGACTGGCTTGTTGCATGCTCCAGTTGCGCGCGGCGTAACCGAGATGCCAGCCGAATTTCAAAGGCCGCAATCCGCGCTGGGCGCGATAGGCGTTGGTCTTGTCAAAGATGGAGCGCTCGATGGCGCACGTGAA
>CAWUNT010000057.1:0-9310 GCA_963923405.1 uncultured bacterium
TAGCGTAGCGTCTCGTGGGCTCGGAGATGTGTATAAGAGACAGGTCTTTACCATCGCCAAAAGAGACATCAAATCCTACTTCGCTTCCCCCAAAGGTGGAGCAATCCTGTTTTTCTTCCTCATATTGATGGGATCTTTCTTCCAGAACTTTGTCGTAAGTTACGTTGAGTACGAGCAACGCGCTGCGATGCAGGGCGGACAGGCTCCGACTCTGGAGCAGCTTTTGAGGGCGTTTTTCTACAACCTCAACTTCATACTCGTACTGATCGTGCCAGCAGTAACAATGGCGTCTTTCTCGGAAGAAAAACGCAATTCATCGCTGCGACTCCTTCAAACGTCACCGGTAAAGGCGATTGAAATCGTCCTCGGCAAGTTTGTCGCGACCGCGGGCATGATGGGGATCGTATTGCTGGCTGCTTCGGTCTACCCGTTCTACCTGGTGCTTTTTGGCAACCCGGACGGCGGCGTGATCGCGACATCACTCCTCGGAATGTTCCTGCTGATGTGTTCCCAACTGGCATTTGGCCTTTGGGTATCCTCGATGACCAACAACCAGTTCATGGCATTCCTTTTCACAATGTTCGGCTTGTTCCTTCTGCTGGTGCTGAACTGGCTCGCGCCCACCCTGAGTGGCGGAGGAAGCCTCGAAACGATCATCAAGTACATCGCCTCCACCGACCACCTGGACAGCTTCCTCAAGGGAATGATTTCCGTCAGTCATGTCTCTTATTTTATCTGCTTCACGGCCCTGTTCATCTTCCTTACCAATGTCTCACTTGATTCCGAGCGCTGGAGGTAATTGCCCATGCGTCCTGACCTTCTTTTAATTCCGTTTGCATCCCTGCTGGTTGCCGCGATCTCGTCGGTAGCTGCGAAGGCTTACCCCGCGATTACATGGATCAAGTATGGCGGATGGTTGTCCGCGATCGCCCTGATCGTCCTCTGGGTTGTACTTGACCTGGCAAACTTCAAAGCCATGTTCGCAAGAAAAGGCGCCAAATACGGGGCAAGTTCGGGCTTGGTCGTTCTTCTTGCGATCGCTGTCATCGCGGCATTGTCCGTCGTTACGTCACGGCCACGGTTTGACAAGAACCTCGACCTGACCAAGAGCGGAGTCAATACACTCGCCGAACAGTCTGTGAAAATCATTGGCAACATCGAGAAACGAAAAGCCGAAGTGGAGGTTCTCGCTTTCTTCCAGGACCAGGAGACGAAGAAACAATTCCAGGACCTGATCGGGCTCTATACCAGCAAAGGCGCGAACTTGAGAATCGAGTACATCGATCCGAATCGCGACCCGATGCGGGCAACATCAGAGAAGCTAACCTCGGGGAACACCGTCATTTTCAAGCTCCAATCAAATGGCGTCCCCCAGGAAGCACGTATCACGACATTCAATGAAGAGAAGGTAACCAACGCCCTCGTCAAGGTCTTGAAGGACAAGCCCAAGCAAATCTTCTTCACCAAGGGTCACGGCGAGAGCGCCCTTCGTGGAACAGACGGAAGCGGCCTCAACACCATGACCGTTGAGTTGGAAGGCAACAAATACGATGTCAAGGAGCTCGCCCTCCTGGAAGAGGCAAAGGTTCCAGAGACCGCGGATCTTGTCGTGATCGCCGGCCCTAAGTATGACTTCAAGGTCGAGGAAACCAGACTCCTTGAGGAACACCTCAAGCGCGGCGGCGGACTTCTGGTCATGGTCGAGGCCATGGTGCCCGTTCCTACACTCAACGGTCTTCTCGAGAAGTACGGGATCAAGTTCTCGAATGATTTGCTGATCCTTCGCCCGGATGATCCCCGGACGGTATTCTTGGGCCAGAACAATGCCATCGTCAGTGATTTTGACGATCTGAGTCCGGTCACCAAGGATTTCGCGGGCCAATCGAAAGTTGCCGTGATCATGCCCGGAACCCGGTCCGTGGAGGAAATCACCAGCAATCCCTCCTCCATGAAGGTGTCCATGGTCGCGAAAACGGCCCCAGTCATCATCAAGGTCAAGAACGTCTCTAGCCGGGGCGATGTCGGTGGCAACATCGGCAGCGACCGTATTGAGACTGGAACTTTCCCCGTCATGGCTGTGGCCACAGGTAAGTCTGCCGCGCCTGAGACCGCAAAAGCTGAAAAAGAGGAGAACAAGGACGCCAAGGAGCCGATTCAGGCAGGGGGCAAGGAAATCCGGATTGTCGCTGTTGGCTCGGCTGCTTTTGCCACCAATCAATCCGTGAACGGCCGTGAGAACCGCGACCTGTTCCTGAACACGATCAGCTATTTGCTTCAGGATGAGGACTTCATTTCGATCCGGCCGAAGGATGTGGCCAAAAGCACCCTGAACATCACTTCAGGGTCGAGCCAGTTGCTGCTCCTCGGAATCTCGTGGATCTATCCATTCATTTTCCTGGCAGCAGGCATACTGTTCTGGATCAGGAGGCGCCAGGCATGAATCAGCAATTGAAAACCGCCGGCATTCTGGTCGGCGTTCTTCTTGCCCTTGGTGGATTGGCCACCTGGGATGAATGGCAAACCAAAAAAGACGAGAAGAAAAAAGAATCAGAAAACCGCCTGCTCTCACTTGAGACGGATAAAGTGACTGGAATTGAATTCTTCAACAGGGAGGGAACGCCCCCTGTGGACATCTCGATCGAGCGGTCGTCTGGAAAGTGGCAAATAACCCGTCCGACAGCACTTTCAGCAGATCAACAGGCTGTGGATAACTTGTTAGCAACCCTCAGGGACTACAAGTTTGAGTCTGTTGTTGCTGATGACGCCTCAAAGAATGCGTCTGCCTTTGGTCTCGACAATCCGCGCCGAATCATCGAGCTAAAGACCGAGAAAGGTCCAGTAAAGATCAAGGTGGGCACCAACACACCGGTTGGCTATTCGGTCTATTCAGTTGCCGAAGGGCCGGGGGTTGACGGACCAGGTAAGGTGCATGTCGGCAGCCAACATTTGGCGGTCGCAACAGGCAAAACCCTTCACGACCTGCGCGAAAAAAGGTTTCTCGCCTTCAGCAATGCCAACGTCACTGAATTTGAGCTTATCCGCCCTGGCAAGCCGAATGTCCGAGTCCAAAAAAAGGACGGCGCGTTCGTAGTCACAGCACCTCAGTCGTTCAGCGCGGAGCAAAACCAAGTCTATACGTTTCTGGACGGAATCATTACAACCAACGCATCGACCTTCATCGATCACCCGGACGCAAAGCTCAAGAATGCTTTCAAAGGGCAGGGTCTCGGCGAGCTCCGCCTGAAGCTTGATGACAACAGTTCCGTGGCCGTCAAGTTCATCGAGCGCGACAAAAAGATCCACGGATGGGTGGGAGGCTCTGCGCCTGTTGCCCAGCTGCCGGACGATATCAAAGGAAAGCTCGAGAAGACGGCTTCTGATTTCCGTGATCGCAAGATTTTCTCCTTTGCCGGTGACAAGGTCACTGAAGTTGTCCTCGATGGGAAGTCCTACAGCAAGAAAGACGGGGAATGGTACGGCAGTGATGAACCTGCGAAGGCTGTCAGTCAGATCCGGTCACTCTTGGTGGACCTTGAATTTGCAAAGGCCACAGAGATCCTGGACGGGAAAGACAAGGCGTCACAGGCACCCACAGAAAAGGCCCCGGCCCACTCGGTGAAGCTATCGATCGAGGGATCAACCCAGCCTCTCGAGATCAAGATCTGGGACAAGCCAGGATCCGCCGAGTCTTATCTGCTCAAACACACGGAACCCAAAGCCGCCAACACGGTTTATACAATTGGCAAGGCCTCACTCTCTGCGCTTGATGCATCGAAAAAGTCCGCAGCTCCAGCAGTTGACCTCGGGCACGACTGAGATTCCCGATCAGACCTGTGATTTGTTGAGAGGTCGCCGCGTATTCAGCGCGGCGACCATTGATCCCGCGACGACAAAACTCGCCCCCAGCCATTGAACTGGACTGACCATCAGCTCCTGCGGAATATGTCCTGAGATAACCCATGCCTCCGCGATGGACGCAACGAAAGTAACCAGTGGCGTCAACGCCAGCACGGCACTTACTCGCGGCGACTCCCACCGCCGCACGGCCTCGGCAAAACAGCCATATGCCACCACCGTGTTGACGCAACAGAAAAGCAGGTACCAGGCCTGTTTGGAATCCAGCCCGACAGCATGGCCAGGGGATGAACCAGGGCCCAGCAAAATCCCGGCCCCGGAATAACCGGCGAGCAAAATAAATGAGGCTGGAAACTGCGAGGCGAGGCGTTTCTGAAGCAGCGCGTAGGCCGCCCATGCCAAAGCAGCGAGTATAACGAGAAATATGCCAAGCCCCTCAGAGACAGATGCCGCTACAACCTGGGGATTAGCCAACTTTCCAGAGTAAAAAAGCCAGAAACCCCCGAGCATGACAGAAAAGCCAGTCCACTGGCGCTTGCCGATTCGTTCAGCGAAGAAATACCAGCCACCAATGGCAAGGAACAAAGGCCCACTCTGGATGGTCAGTTGCGCGACAGGCGGGGCAACGAGATCCAGCCCTGCAAGAAACAGCCAATAATTAGCTGCCATCGCGGCAGCTACTCCCGCGAGCAGTCCGATATTGCCTCGAGAAAACCTGCTAGCCGCTGGCCACTTGCCACTCCACGCGTAGTAACTACCGACCGTAACCGAGGCAAAAAGCAACCGAACCCATGTAATTGTCACAGGATCAAGATTACTCAGAACCCTCTTCAGAAAGACAGGGAGGACCCCCCACATGAGCGTGGTGATGAGACTCAAGGCAAATCCGCTACTCACGAGCCCTCCGGGAACCAACTAACACATATATTCCAATGATCATCCCGAGCAAAACCACAAGTCGTGGAGGCGTCACAGACATATGACTTCCGAGGCTCAGTATCGGTCCTCGCCAGTCCGCCCGAATCCCCTCAATGAAGCATCTGATCAAACCATAACAAACCATCGCCGCGCCCGCCGCCCTGCCCGGATGACGGTAAATTGTCGATTCACTCAGAGGAGAAAGATACGGGATTCCTGAAATCGTGATTGCTGCCACGAGGCACGCCACCGATTCATAAATTTGGACGGGATGACGGGAAACGCCATCGGCAAGGGACGGAAAAACGACACCGAGAAAGTGAGTGCCGGCGCCGACCGGGATTCCGTAGTCGTCACCGTTCAGAAAGCAGCCAATCCTCCCGACTGCGAAGGCAACCAATATCGGTACGGCAAACAGGTCGGCGATGAATATCGGCCGTATTCCAATCCAACGCGTCACGACAATTCCACCGCAAATACCACCAATAAGACCACCGGATGAACTCAGCGCTGGGTGAGACCAGCCAAGCATCGACCCCTCGACCGATGAGGCCCATGCGATTGCTCCAAGGACGGCAGTTGAGTAGGTAGTCGAAAAAATGAAGGCGACATCACAATCACGGATTCGCGCGCGGTGTCTGACCGCTAGAAAACGGAAACAAAAAAAAGCCGCCAACGAGGCGGCTAAAAAAAAGACATGCCATGCCGGAACAGGAAAACCGAACCAATAAAACAGAACAGGCCTCAAACTTCACCCCCTGACATCCGGGGTTACTTCTTTGCCAGCACGTCTGCAGAGGTGCGCACGAGACGTTCCATCGCCACCCCCGGCAGGGCCGTCCCAAGCAGCAACGTAGTCGCGACTGAGAAAGCCAATAACGCATTGGTCAAACTGATTCCTGGGTTCGCCACCCTCAGGGCACCAAAAGGCGCCACTGGTTCTGACATGTACATCCGCACAACCAACCGCAGGTAGTAGAAAAGTGAAATTGAGCTACCGACGACCCCGATCAGAACAAGACCGTACAAATGATTATTCAGAGCGGCGTTGAAAACAAAGAACTTGCCAATAAATCCGGCTGTAGGCGGCATCCCCGCGAAGCTCAGCATGAACACCGTCATGGCAAAAGCGATCCATGGGTTTTTCTTGGCGAGCCCCGAAAGGTCATCGATGGTCAGCTGGTCATTATCCGGCGTCTCAAGCGCCATCACAACACCAAACGCCCCAAGGGATACAAGGACATAGGACAGCAGGTAAAACAGGATCGCACGCACAGGCAAACCCGAGCCGACCGATGAGAGGGCGCAGACCGCGACGGCCATGTATCCACTGTGGGCGATCGACGAATAGGCCAGCATGCGTTTCAAACTAGTCTGCACCAATGCCATGATGTTGCCCACGATCATGGACAGCACCGCGAGAACAACAAGCGCCGGATACCAGACTTCCGCCATGATAGAGAACGTTCCCGCGAACAGACGTAGAGTCGTCACGAGGATCATCACTTTCACGGTAGTGGCCATGAAGGCCGTGACCGCTGTCGGAGCCGACTCATACGCATCAGGGGCCCACATGTGAAATGGCACCAGCGCCAGCTTGAAACCGAGCCCAACCAGGGTCAATAACGCGCCAAGACGGGCCCAGCCATGAGATGACACCGAAGGCAAATTGGCGACGATGCCGCTAAGGCGCATCGTACCGCATGAAGCGTACAACAAGGCGAACCCGAAAAGGAGAATGGCAGCGGCAACGGAACCAAGAATGAAATACTTGATTGCGCCTTCCTGGCTGCGACGGTTGGGCTGGAGATATCCAATGACGACATAGAGTCCGATTGATGCCAATTCAAGACCGACGAACAATGTGACCAGGTCATCGCTGGCAACCATCATCAGCATACCGGACAGTAGCATCAGGAAAATACTGCTCAACTCTCCGCGGAAGAAGGCAGTGCCAGTGTGATGTTCACGGACTATCAGCATCACAAAAGCCGTGATGCCCAAAATCATCACTTGGGCAAAACGTGACATTGTGCCGCTGAGCAATCCCCCGGCAAGGTGCTCCGCTTGCTCGCCAGGGATAACCGCTGCTGCCGCGATTGCGGACAACACCGTCACCCACATCACGAATTCAATTGCTGATCTAGATCCCAGACGACGCGAAACCGATTGTAACAACGTGATCATCGCGCCCGTGACCAGGATCAATATTGGCGCGGCAGTCATGTAGAAGGACGAAGTGATTTCAGGAAAACTGAACACGGGAACCCCTTTTACTTTGTCAGTGCGCGTCAACCGCGAGGCTGTAACTGCGATAGTTCTTGGCAAGGTGTTCAATCGAAGCTTTCGACTTGCCGAGGAAAAAATCCGGGAAAACACCCATCACAATAACAAGAATCGCCAATGGAACCAGATATGCGAACTCCAGAGGCGTCAGATCATGGAGGGCTTTGTTCTCCGCATGGGTAACAGGCCCGAAAAGAATTTTCCGGCACAGCGTCAACATATAAATGGCGCCCAGCAGAACACCAGAGCCAGCCAGCAATGCAGTAACTGGCGATGACTGGAATGTCCCCAGGAGAATCAGGAATTCACCCACGAAGCCCCCGGTTCCCGGCAAGCCCACCGAACCGAGCGTCGCGATAATCAACATGACGGCAAACCAAGGCATCACCGACGCCAAACCTCCGAAGTCCTCCAACATGCGAGTGTGGCGACGCTCGTAAATGACACCAACAAGAAAGAAAAGCGCACCCGTGGAGACTCCATGATTGATCATCTGGTACAAAGCTCCCGTCAGGGCCTCTTGAGACAGAGTCCCATCAGCCAGGAGAGCCAAAGATCCAACCACGACAAAGCCAAGGTGAGACACGGACGAGTATGCGACAAGTTTCTTGGCATCCTTCTGGACCCACGCAGTCAGCGCACCGTAAATAATACCAACGACACCGAGGAATACGAGTACCGGGGCGAAGGACTTCACGGCCACCGGGAACATCGGGATTGCGAACCGCAGAAAACCATACGTTCCCATCTTCAACAACACACCGGCAAGGATTACCGACCCGGCAGTCGGAGCTTCAACGTGCGCGTCCGGCAACCACGTATGGAAAGGCCACATCGGGACTTTGATGGCAAAAGCCAGGGCGAAACAACCAAACAACCACAACTGAACGCGCGGCTCAATCGACGCGTTGTACAGGTCAAGTATGCTGGTCGAATACATGCCTGTCTGACGATAATAACTGATGTAAAGCACGATCGCCGCCGCCAGCATCAGGAGCGACCCAACGACGGTGTAGAGGACAAACTTGGTGGTTGCGTAAATACGCCGCGCGCCACCCCAAATCCCGATAATGAAATACATCGGAATCAGCATCGCTTCCCAGAACACATAAAAGAAAACCAGATCGAGAGCCACGAGCGCGCCGAGCATTCCGGTCTGCAGCGCCATGATGGAACCCAGGAAATAGCGCAGGTTGGCAACGTGGCTGTGCCAGAGACTCAGGATCACCAGTGGCGTAAGGGCCGTTGTCAGCATGACCAGAAGCAGGCTGATTCCATCGACTCCGAAAATAGCCCTGATTCCAAATTCAGGCATCCATACGTAACTTTCGACGAACTGGACTTTGACGGAGCTGGCATCAAAGTAGTGCCAAACATGCAAACTGACAAAGAAAGTCAGGATCGACCCGGCTAGCGCCGCGATCTTCGCGAACTGGTCACCCCGGACCAGAAAAATCGCGCCTGCCACCACCAGCGGTAGGAATGTAAGGATGCTCAAAACGTGCGAGTTGAAAAATTCCATCTATTTACCTGCTCATTACCTGCTGTTGACGTCCGCCAGCTTCAAATCCAATCACACAACCAGAACGACCAGGAGCACGACAAGTCCCATGACCAACACCATACCGTGCCGGTGCACGCTTCCAGTCATGCGAAAGCTCGCCAGTCCGGCCGCAAGATTGCAAACTTGGCCGACACCATTGACGATCCCATCCACAACCTTGACGTCAACAATCGCCCAAAGAAACCCGGACATGTCATGCAATGGCTGAACGATCCATGCGTCATAAATCTCATCGATCCAGTATTTGTTCGAAAGAGTCTCGTAAGCACCATGAAACTTTTTCGCCCATGCGTCCAATACCGACGCGGGACCTCTCGCGTAAAGGCTCACAGCCAAACCTGAAGCGACAAACATGATCCCCACGGATGCGCCCATCAACCCCATCTCAAGTTCGTGGGAATGATGAGCCGAAAGAGATTCCCAGTGTTCAGCCACTTGGGCCGGCAGCATCATGACCGGCTCCATGTAGTGGTGAAATAAATTGTGACCGCCAAGAACCTCGGGGACACCAAGGTAGCCAACCGTCGCGCTCAGGATCGCAAGTACCACCAGAGGTGCCCACATCATTGCCGGAGTCTCATGCAGGTGTTCACGGGTGTGATGGTCGCTGCGGTTGGGTCCGTAGAAAGTCAGACACAGCAGCCGGACCATGTCTGTCTCTTATACACATCTCCGAGCCCACGAGAC